>JBJELR010000031.1:0-4700 GCA_051879255.1 Lachnospiraceae bacterium
ATGTGAAATGGACAGCTCCAGAATTTTTTCATAGGGAATCCCTGATACTTGAAGATTTTCATAGGTAATCGTACTCATGCCTGTGTTTCCTCCTCTCCTGAAAGCCGGAATGATTTTGCCATCTCCACCGTCAATGGTCTAAGCCGCTTTACATACTTTTGATCAAAGGTAATGGAACCAATTACCAGCCTTCCTTCCAGAGAGGCAAAAAACATGACATTATAGTTTACCGAGTCAATGGTTTGTGCGATAAATTCCAGAATTGCCTGGCTGTTCTCTCCCTGCCTGAATTTCTCCACATTTAAAATTCTTGCTTTGGGCCCAATCCGTTCAATGGCCTGTCTGGCAAATTTGGTAAAATCAAAGATATTGCTGTCTGCAATCAGATTCTTTGTCCAGTTCAGTGCTGTCATGAAATTCAGGTAGCCATTGGAAAAAACATACTGGGGTCTGCTGCCCAGTACATAGACACTTGCAATTTCCTCCTCTGACCGTTCAGTAAAATCCTCCGGCATCCGCATTTTTGCTTTTCCTCCCAGCAGGTCAAACTCCTTAAACACAACCGGAATATCAAATATGTGGACTATCTCATCATAAATAGATTGTTTGATCTCCTTCTCCACAACCTCATCTGAGTGACGTGCTTTCTCCAGTTCTTCCTGCTCCCGGCGTGCTTTGATAATTAATTCATCACTGAATTCTCTGCCTGTCATTCTTATTCCCTCTGCCTCCTGCTCCTTTTAGTGCTCCTTTAGATTCTCTTCTGCCGTCTCTGCCATAGCTTCCGGCTCCTGCGGTGCAGACAGCTCTGTAGGATATTCGTCCAGGGGAACAAATTCAATGATTCCCCCATAGCGGCAAGCCACCTTACTATTCATCGTCAGTGCCGGAGCTCCTTCTAAAATATTATGCTCATTGGTAAACAGCCATGGTACAGGGGTATTGGGCTTGCACTTGCACGTCATAATCCCCACATCCTCCAAAAAATCCGTTACCATATCTCCTGCCAACAGACCTATTACTCCCATTGAACTGGAAACCAGGGCCTTTCTGAACATACGTTCCGGATTTTCATCCGACTCACAATTTCCGCAGTGAATAATATTCTCTTCCGTATGATCATTAGCATTCAACACAGGCAGCAGATCCGGTCCGGCCAAGACACCATGGTCTGTACCAACATTAATATAATTGTCCATTGTACCCTTACTGCAGCGTATCCTCATCAACCGCGTAATGTATTTAGGATCATCTGCCATATTCTTCCTCCTCTCCTGTTACTCCACCATCATTCTCCATTTCTTCCTTCCCACGTCTTCCTTTTTTCCCTTCCCTTCTCCTTTGACCTCTTTCAGTATCTGCAGCAGTCCTCTGTAGACGGCATGATTGGAGGTGTCCTCCGGTTTCCTTTTGGCACTAAGCTGTAGATAAGCCACCAGCATATCCTTATTTATCGGTCTGTCCTGTCCCATAAGCTGAAGGCAAATGCACTGATCCAGTTCTGAAAGTTCTTCCTCCTTCAGCATTTCTTTTGCAAAATGTTGAAGAATGGCAGGAGACAGGGTACTTCCTCCCTTGGCCGAATGGGGTGCATAAATAGTATTTAAGGTATCAAACTCCGTATCTCTATCCTCAAAATCCTGATACTCATAACGGAGTCTTGCCCCCTCCTGCAGCTTGAAGCGGCACAGTTCAATTTCTCCTTTTTGAATTTCTGCCTGTGCAGTAAGCATAAGCTGTATTTCCCGGTAAGTGAAATTTCCATCCTGCATCTGCTCTGAAAAATGAACCTTTAATACGGTTGTAGTATTGGTGGGATAGTAGTTTATGCTCATCGGTTCTTTGATCAGAAACATCTGACCTTCAAAGAAAATAAGTCCTTCATTGAGAATGATAGCATTCTCAGTCGTGGTTAACTCACATCCGGCCATTATCCCATCCCCATAATGCTTATAAAGGAACTGACTGGCAAGAAAGGTATGGTCTGACAGTGCCTCCAGCATACTTTTACGCAGCAAGTGAATGTCCTTAAAAATTGGTATCGCCTGTACTCGCATGTTTTTCCCCTTTCCTATTTTGTTCCGTCAAAGAAATTGGTCATCCAATCCTCTGTTTCAAAATGGAAGAACTGATCCGGCCCCAGCATCAGTTGTTCGTCCTCTCTCAGGATAGGGACTACAACAAATCCCCACCGTTCTTCATCCGCCATGACAAAGGCTCTAAGCTCCCGGTTTACAATGGTGTCTACATCATCCTGAATAATCCTGTTTTCATATTTTTCTACGATGCTCTCAGCTTCTATCGCCTCAAATTCACTCCGATTGAAGGAGCAGTTGTACTTATACCGCTGCTGCCCATTCAAATCCTTCAGATATAGCTGCAGAGTAAGGTCCGTTAAATTTCTGGAGGTGTAGCCCCAGGTCTGGGTACGATCCAGACTTTTGATCAGTACCTGCTCTTTACCGGTATGGGTAATCGCAGTAATGAGATAAGGAAAGGCTGGCTGTTCATTAATGATGGTCACATCCGCATATCCAAACCGTTTGTCCCTGATGTACTTAATGGCTCCTTCCAGACACATCAGCTTAAGTTCATACTTTTCTGCTTCCGGATGATTACGCCTGGAGGACTCAATAATCTTTCCCGGAATAAATTCCTTCAGTGCATCCCGGAAAATATCGATTTTACAGGACTGTCCGGTAAGGCGCATAATGGAATATTCCTGCAGCCTGTCATTTTCATATGGCCTCTCAATAAATCGTTTTACGATACGGTAGATATCCCCTTGCAGCAGACGGTTCAGCTGATTGATACTGAAATATACTGTAGGGATATCCTTTAGCACATTAAGCTGCTCACCCTCATATACCGACAGCTTAAAACGGTCTGCCAAAATACAGACGGTTGCTGTCTCAGTGATAGGAACACTGCTGATGACTACCCGCAGAGCATCCCCTTTTTCATAGAAGGTCTTTTTGATTTTTTCCGCCAGTTCAAAGAGAAAGTAGAAATTGTTTTTTACGGCAAAATAGTCCACGTTGCTTCTGTGCTCATAGTCCTTAAATCTGGTTGGTATGACTGCCTCTGCCTTTTGGTACTCTGCATCCAGCCTTCCATAAACAGCTTCCACCCCTTCATCATCTACCCGGCGGAAAATATCCTTTCCCATCCCTTCAATGATTTCTTCCGCCATATAGCCCCGGGACTCCAACTGGTGGACAAGGGCAAGCTTTAACATCTCCATAATTCGGCAGGTAAGGTTATTTCCCCCGAAATCGGTGTCACCATTCTCGTAGGCTGTTGCTATACGGATAGCATAAGAAACTCTATGCTCATTGATGGTAAAACGACAGGAGGAAAGGTCTGTTGTTCCTCCTCCGCAGTCAATAATCAGAGCCTTCAGCTCCCGGTTATTGGGAAAGCTTTTCCTGGCAATCAGCTCTGCAATGGAGTTATAGAGCACTGCCACTCCTTCATCCAGCATATCCTCCTCCAGGATTTCATATTTCGGGAGGATTTCCTTATAGAGATGAAGAAACAGTCTTTTTTGCTTTACCGGTGCTGAAAGGTGAAGACGTTGAAAATGGCATTTGAATCTCTGCGTGGCACAGAAGATGACATACTCCAAAAAGGCCTTGATGATCTCCTTACGCTTGACGAAACAGCGGTATCCATTTCGGTCTACAAGCTCCTCCTCCCGGTTAGGGTCACTGATCCATCGTTTGATGTCACAAAATACACAGAAGCCTTCATCGATATAGCTGGTATGGAACAGCCGGTTAGCCTGATGTCCGAATACATATTGAATCTGTTCTCCCTGTATACCAAGTACACCTACCATAGAGGGAAGAATGGGGGTTTCCTCCCCATGTTCGTCCTGCTGAAACCAAACATAATTCGCTTCGTTCTCTTTTAACCTGTCTTTGATGGGATCCCCCTCCAAACTCTCAATATAGCTGGAGTCCAGATAAATACCGGCGGTTGTATTGGAGGTCCCGAAGTCAATGGCCAGGGGCATATCGATCTGTCTGGGGTTTCGTACCTGAAAATCCATAATGGGAATCTCATAAATATGCAAGTGTGCAGGGAGGATATCTGCTTCTCCTTCGTACAAGCGGTAAAGCGTATCCGATTGCAGCCGCTCCATGCAATAGAGCCCATAGCTTTTTACCGGAGATTCCCGGCATTCAATTTCTGCTGCTTTGGTCAAATAGAGTCTGTCTCGCTCCCCCTTAAGCTGCCTGATCTGGAAAATGGCACAGATTTGGTTGCCGCTGACTAACAGCGCATTTGTATCCACAATTTCCGGCTGATACCCTATGGTAAATCCATCCGCTGCAGTCACTCCCAGACCCGTATAGGTAAAGATTCTGGCACAGCCCTTGACCGGTTGAGGCAGCCGTCTGATATCCGCCCCCTTAAGGATTCCTTCCAGACGCCGCAGTCCTTCTTCACTGTATTTAGTAATAAACAGATTGTCCTTTCTTCCCCTGAAACGCAGAATCTGCCTGATCAGTACATCCTTGTCCAAAGGTGCCTGAATCCCATTAATAATCCGTTCTCTCCAGCAGATATCTCTTAGCTGATAGGTGGTCATCAGCTCCAACTCGGCCCGGCTGTAATAATGGTTCTCTTTGCGTACAATATTCTCCTGATTTAATGTATAGGTATACTTATCCATATTTTACTGTTCTCTCCTG
>JBJELR010000032.1:0-4689 GCA_051879255.1 Lachnospiraceae bacterium
ATACATCTACCAGGTTGGAACCGCCCTGATAGTCATAATTCCAGATATGTTCTTCAATTTTCTCCCGACTGAGTACGATTCCCTGATTCAGAATCATGTACTCTAAAATGGAAAATTCCTTTGCTGACAGCAGGATAGGAGTATCATCCCGAAAAACACTATGGCTGGTTAAATCTACTCTTAAATTGGCAAGCTGATAGAGGTTTTGTGCATTGCCGCTTTTTTTTCGCAGCAGTACACGAATCCGGGCTAACAGCTCATCAAAGGCAAAGGGCTTTACCAGATAATCATCTGCCCCTGCATCCAGCCCCTCTACCCGTTGAGAAATGGAATCCCTGGCGGTAAGAAACAGCACCGGCAAAGTACTGCCCTGGGAACGGATGGCTTTCAATACCTCTATACCACTCATTCGGGGCATCATAATATCCAAAATAGCTGCATCATATTCTGCATTCTCCAAATAGTACAATGCTTCCTCGCCATCCAGACAAAAATCTACACTGTATCCATTCTTTTCCAGAGTTTTTACGATTACTTCATTCAAATCTTTTTCGTCTTCTGCCAGTAAAATACGCATGACTGCCTCCTGATTTAAGGAATAAACTGTTCAACGTAAATAGGACCAAAGGTGGACTGATGATAAAAGAAAGTCGGATTATCATAGGTGTTAAAATAAACATAATTAGAGGTAATATTAATGTTTTGGAATACACCGGTGATAACAGTCTCCATTTGAGAACCATCGACTCTCATTCGCATCAGTGCCGGTTCTGTTTGGGAGCTTCTTTGATAATAAATCATGTCTCCGTATACATTATAGGTATCAATCCGGTCGGTGGTGAGAACTTCTTCTTCATTGGTATACGGGTTATAGCGGTGCAGCTCATAATCCGTTTCCATATCCATAAAATAAATATAATCATTATGATAGACAGGATTCCATACCCGGTGCTGCCAGAACAGACTGTTGCTGCCGGTAGCAGTATCATAGGCGTAAAGGTAGTGATAATCATTCGGATTGGTATAGTAGATTACACCGTTCACCACGCAGGCAGGAGAGATCATACTGGTAAAAACCGTTTCCTCTGCGGACTTGTCGATGGCCATTCGATCCAGATAGGTTCCTGTTTTATTGGTATAATGCTGATAGTATAAGTCATTATTGACTAAAGCAATGATCCCCACCGGGTCCCGTTTCAGACAGGAGGCAGAAGAACCATCCTTCTTGCTTCGGTACAGTCCTAAGGCATTCATGACATAGCCCAAACCGGAACCGCTGCCGGTATTTTTTTGATAATAGTAGAGGAAGTTTCCGGCGGCATTAATCGACTGAACTGCCACAGTGGATATTTTTTTTACCTCTGTTTCATCCGGGTTCATGGAATAGAGGCTGCCGCTATCGTAAGGATTGGAGAAGTAAACCTTACCTTCAGTTTCACAGAATAATCCATTATTATTCAGGTTACCCGCTGTATTGCCAATGGTTCCATAAGGATTGGGAGGAATACGCTTCGACCAGAAAGAAAAAAACAGCATACCGCCCAAAAGGAGAAACACAAAGAAAAGAATCATGAACATTTTTATCTTTTGCATAAACAATCTACCTCATTCCATAAAATGTGTTATTTTTGTCAGGCTTTATCTATAGTATAGTAGCAGATTGGCTTGCTATCAAGCAAAAATTAGAGTAAACTTTTAAGTAAGAATTGATGAGGAAAGCAGGAAGGCTGCCTAACTTGGGAATGGAGGAAAACATGAAAGAACTTTCAGAGTTACGGGGAGAGTTGGATCTTATTGACAGACAGTTGGTGGAGCTGTATCAGCAGCGCTTAGAGGTCTGCAAGCTGGTTGCAGAGTATAAAATTGCTAAAGGAAAAATGGTTTTGGACAGGGACAGAGAGGCACAAAAGATCCAAAGCCTGACTGCATTGGCAGCAGATGAATTTAATGAAAAGGCAATCAGAGAGCTGTTTGAGCAGATTATGTCCGTCAGTCGGAAATTACAATATCGGATGCTGTCGGAACAGGGGAGAAATTTACGGCTGCCCTTTGATGGGGTAGATGCTCTTGGGAAAAAGGATATCCGAGTAGTCTTTCAGGGGGCTCCCGGCTCCTATTCTCAGGAAGCATTAGAGGCTTATTTTGGTAGAGAAACAGATTCTTTTGCAGTAGATACCTTTCGTCAGGCCATGTGTGCCCTGGAGGAGGGGAGTGCTGACTACGGAATTCTTCCTATAGAGAATTCTACAGCAGGAATCGTCAGCGAAATTTATGATTTGTTGGTGGAATTTGAGCATTATATTGTAGGTGAACAGGTGCTGCAGATTGAACATTGTCTTTTGGGACTGCCTGGTAGTAAGGAGGAGGAAATTGAGACCGTTTTTTCCCACCCCCAGTCCCTGATGCAAAGTGATGGTTTTCTGCGAGGGCATCCCCAGTGGAAGCAGGTTAGCCTGTTAAATAATGCCTTTGCGGCAAGAAAGGTGAAGGAGGACGGACGAAGGGACCAGGCAGCCATTGCCAGCCGCAGGGCGGGAGAAATCTATGGTCTTGAGGTACTCAAGCAGGGGGTGAATCAGACGGAGAATAATTGTACCCGTTTTATTATAGTAACCAATAGGAAGATTTTTTTAGATAAGGCTTCTAAAATAAGTCTATGCTTTGAAATTCCCCATGAAAGTGGTTCCCTGTACCATATTTTGTCCCATTTCATCTATAATAACCTGAATCTGACCAAGATTGAATCAAGGCCTATTCGAGAGCGCAGCTTTGAATATCGTTTTTTTATTGATTTTGATGGAAATTTAAAGGACAGTGGAGTGAAGAATGCTCTCAGAGGCTTACGGGAGGAAACCACCAATATGAAAATATTGGGAAACTACTAAGGATTGCTGAGAGAAAGAAAACGCAGTGGAAGTAAGAGGAAACTATGCGAGAACAGGAATTAATCGTTTATCGAGAACTTGAGCAGGAAGACCTGCTTAAGGATATGGTATGGCTAATGGAGAATGAGCCTCAGAAGTCCCGGGATACGGGGAGGTTCAAGACATTGTGCAGCCGGTGTGTTTACCGCCTTCTGGAGATGGCAGGACACTATGGCTTTAGCGGAAATCTGTGGCACTGTTATCTGACCAATCTTTTAGTAAATAATGAGAACAGCTACAGCATAAGCTGCGAGATACGAGGCCCAATAGAGGGAACCATCAATCAGGCTGTACTTTATGATATTGCCATAGTGAAGGAATTTTTTGACTATGACCTTTCTGCCTTAATGGGGCTCCCCGGCGGAGAGGGCTTTCGACTGGTGGAGGATTACCAGGCTGGCAGCCAGACAGGGCGGGTGTATAATAGCCGCATTCGAGACAGAATCTGTGCTTTGGCCAAAAAACTTAAAGACAGTCCTTCCGGGGAGGCAATGAAGGAAACGCTGACTGCCTTTTATGGAGAATATGGAGTGGGAAGATTCGGACTCCACAAGGCCTTTCGGATAGAAGAAAGGGAAAGCAGGGCAGTAATTGTTCCCATTTTGAATATTGCTCATGTACAGCTTGAGGATTTGGTTGGCTATGAACTTCCTAAGAAAAAGCTGATTGCCAATACGGAAGCCTTTGTCCGGGGAAGAAAGGCCAACAACTGTCTGCTTTTTGGAGATGCAGGGACAGGAAAATCCTCCAGCATCAAGGCCATTGTCAATCAATATTATCAAGAGGGATTAAGAATTATAGAAATTTACAGGCATCAGTTTGGGGCCTTAAACGATGTGATTGCCCAGATTAAAAATCGTAACTATAAGTTTATTATCTACATGGACGATTTAAGCTTTGAGGATTTTGAAGTGGAATATAAATACCTGAAGGCAGTGATTGAAGGAGGTCTGGAAAAAAAGCCGGACAATGTATTAATTTATGCCACCTCCAACAGACGGCATCTGGTACGGGAGAAGTTTTCGGATAAGGAGGATAAACGGGATGACCTTCATGCCTCGGATACGGTACAGGAAAAGCTGTCTCTGGCAGCCAGATTCGGAGTAACAATTTTCTTTGGAGCACCGGACAAACGGGAATTTGAACATATCGTTTCTACTCTCGCAAAGCGGTACGGGGTGAGGATGGAGGAAGAAAGACTTCTGGCAGAGGCCAATAAATGGGAGCTTGCCCATGGCGGCCTGTCAGGCAGATGTGCAAAACAATTTATCGATTATCTTTTAGGTATGCAGGAAGAACCAAAGAAAGGAGAGTTACCGGAGGATGAAGCTTAGATTATTCGCCGCCATCGATGTGGGGTCTTTTGAGCTGATCTGTAAAATATTTGAATATTCAGCAAAAAATGGAATGAAAGAGGTGGATGTGCTCAGGCACAGAATGGATTTGGGCAGTGAAACCTTCGCCGGAGGCAAACTCAGTAAGGAAAAGGTTAATGAACTTTGCCAGGTTCTAAATTCCTTTAAGGCGGTAATGGAGAGCTACAAGGTGGATGGCTATAAGGCTTATGGAACCAGTGCCATTAGAGAGGCAGAAAATACCATAATCCTGCTGGATCAGATCGAGCAGAGAACCGGAATCCGCATAGAGGTCTTAAGCAACTCGGAGCAGCGGTTTTTAAATTATAAGGCGATAGCATCAAAGGGGGATGAATTTAATAGAATTATTGAAAAGGGAACTGCTATTCTGGATATTGGTGGGGGCAGTA
>JBJELR010000033.1:0-4687 GCA_051879255.1 Lachnospiraceae bacterium
TGCCTTGGAAGCATCAATACGATTAGCATCGCCATTATCAAAAACACCAAAGCCCCAGATACCACCCTGTAACTTAGGAGTTCCATCAGAAGGGAATGCCATCGGGAAGATGTCGAAAGTCACTGCATCTGCATTAGCCTTTTCCTGTGCTACGTTCCAGCAGAATGCCATAGCCAAAGTTCCATTACAGAACAGGGCAATCTCATCACCACCTACGATGGAAGGATCGAAATTGATTCCCTTCATACTCTTTAACAGTTCAAGAGCCTTAACGTTCTCTGCGCTGTTTGCAGTATATTCGGTGTGTTCAGCGTTAGTGAAGGTTCCGCCATACAGGTTGTTCACCAGTGCACGAGTACCCTGGTCTCCACCCTGTCCGGCGCAGAATACAGCACCGGCATTTTCATGGCCATAAGCAACTACTGCTTCAACTGCTTTCTGGAAGCCTTCAGTTGTCCAGGTATGTGTTTCTTCATCAATATACTGAAGTGCATCTGCTTCTTTAAACAGGTCATAGTTAATCGCCATGGTATGTGCGGTCATACATACAGGATACTCATAATATTTTCCATCGGTACCCTTACATGCTGCTTCGATAGCATCATAGATAGATGCGGAAACATCGGTAGACCAGATATCAGTCAGGTCAACCAACAATCCTTTAGCACCCCAGTTAGCTACCAGACGCTCAGGACCTTCAAAGATAAGGTCAGGAGCCTGACCGCCTTCGATTGCGGTATTCACCTGGTCATCACCGTTAGTGTAGTCCAGAAGCTCTACTGTAACATTGATGTTAGGATAAACCTCATTAAAGCCTGCAATCAGAGCTTCAACTGATGCTGCATCTCCCCAATTACCTACCGGATAAGTCCATAAGGTGATATCTGCTGCAATATCCTCTGTCATGGCACCATCGGGAGCCTGTGCTTCGGTTCCTGCTTCAGACGGAGCTGCTGTGGAAGTATTTTCAGCAGCCGTTTGGTTGGTGTTGCCGCCACACGCCACTAAGGAAAGAGACATAGCACCAACTAAAAGTAACGCAAGTAACTTTTTCATCTTAATTTCCTCCTTTTAAGATTATGTAAATAGCTTTCTGCTATTTGTTCAAATTCTACAATGGTACTATAGGTTTGTCAATAGGATTTTAAAAATATTTTCATTTTCATTTTATAAATGGTATTTTTTTTCATCACTTTTTTCTTTATTGCTGAGTTTTATTTCTTTCTTTTATCTAATATGCCCTTGATTTTATCCATAATTAACAGATTTGCTTTCTCTGGTAAAATTTTTTATTCTTATAATTTATTTTGAAATTTATTTTCATTTTCATTGCCTGTATAACTTTTGTCTGCTATAATGCAGATAAGATATTGATCAAAGGAATAATGAAAGGATGAATTACTATGAAAAAGAGTTTATCTGAAATCCTGGAAGCCACCAAAGGCTCGATTATCGTTTCCTGTCAGGCTCTGCCCGGAGAACCTCTGTACTGTGAGGAAATGTCTTTGATGCCTTTTATGGCAAAGGCTGCCAAGGAAGCCGGCAGTAAATGTATACGTACCAGCAGTATCCGGGATGTTGTGGAAATTAAGAAGGCTACTGATCTTCCCGTAATCGGACTGGTGAAGCGTGTAGTTGAGGGCTATGCCTCCTACATTACTCCTACTATGCAGGAAGTAGACGAGCTGGTGGCAGCAGAATCTGACATTGTCGCTTTAGACTGTACCCGCAGAGTGAGAGGTGATGGTACTACTATCAATGAGTTTATCGCTCAGATTAAAGCGAAATATCCCGATATCGTCCTTATGGCAGATATTTCCACCTTTGAAGAAGGGGTAAATGCACAGGAATGCGGTGTAGATATCGTAGGAACCACCTTAAGCGGCTACACTGATTATTCTCCCAAGGTGGACGGTCCGGATTTTGCTTTGGTGGAACGCCTGGTGAAAGAATTAACGGTTCCCATCATTGCAGAGGGCAAGGTACATTATCCGGATCAGGCCAAAAAAATGCTTGAGCTGGGTGCTCATGCTGTTGTGGTTGGAGGAGCCATTACCCGCCCTCTAGAGATTGCACAAAGATTCTATCAGGTTGTCAGCAAATAGCAGACAATTCTTAACAGCTTATGTCTGCAGCCAAAAGGCGCAGGCCACAGAAAGGTTTGGTGATAAAAATGATTTATGATAAATTAAATAAGATTAGTGCCTACAAAGGCCTGAACAAAAATCTGGACACTGCTATTGATTACATTACCAGTCATAATCTGCAGGAGCTTCCTTTGGGAAAAACCGTTATCGATGGTGACAATGTTTATGTAAACTGTATGGAATGTGAAACTGCTCCAATCAGCAGCAAAAAGTATGAATTGCATCGGGAATATATGGATATACAAATTGACCTAAAGGGTACGGAACGAGTTATTACGGGAGACAGTACTTCAATGGAAATGGGCGAATACAATGCTGACGGAGATTGCTGTTTCGGTCAGTCTGCCCCTCTTTGTGACTGTACCCTTGGTCCTGAAGCCTTTACTATCTGTATGGTTGGAGAGCCTCATATGCCCGGTGTTGCTTTGGAAAATCCTGAGTCGATCAGAAAATGTGTGTTTAAAGTACATAAGTAATACATCGGAAGGAGAGACAGGATGAAGGTACTTGTTTTTGATATTGGAGGAACCTCCATTAAGCATGGAATTTGTATCGACAATCAGCTTTCCGATGTAGGGGAAACTCCAACTGACGCTAAGAAGGGTGCTCGCCATGTAATAGAGACAGTTATTTCCTTGATCAAGGATATACCTATCCGGTATGATGCCATCGGGATCAGTACTGCCGGACAGGTAAATGCGGCTACAGGTTCGATTATTTATGCCAATCAGAACATTCCGGGGTACACCGGAACCCAAATTCGGCAGGAGCTGGAAGAACTTTTCCATGTTCCTGTTCTGGTGGAAAATGATGTGAATGCCGCTGCCATGGGAGAGGCCATCTACGGGGCAGGAAAACCCTTTGACAGCTTTTTAATGCTGACCTATGGTACCGGTGTGGGGGGTGCCGTTGTTTCCCATAAGCAAATTTTTCATGGCTCCAGCTATTCAGCCAGTGAATTCGGTGCCATCATTACCCATAGTGATGCCCGCTTATCCGGCAAGGATTATTTTGACGGATGCTACGAAAAATATGCTTCTACTACCGCTTTGGTAAAACAGGCCATGGAATATAATCCAACCTTAGATAATGGGAAAAAGGTATTTGCCTCTTTAACCGATTCCAGGGTAATGGAAATCCTTGACCGATGGATAGATGAAATTATGTTGGGACTGGCCACTTTGACCCATATTTATAATCCCTCCTGTATTGTTCTGGGGGGTGGAGTCATGGTACAGCCATTAATTCAGGAAAAGATTGAGGCCAAAAAAAATCGCTTTATCATGCCCAGTTTTGCCCATGTCCAGCTTATTCCCGCAGCTTTGGGAAATTCGGCAGGACTGCTTGGAGCAAATTATCTGGCTGTGGAATATACTGGTAAATAAAAGTACCCCCGGCACAGGTTGCCGGGGGTACTTATTTCATCCAAATCTGACTGATCTGTCATCTTTTTCGTTGGCTTTACTGAGCAGCTTTCTCCAAAGCCTTTGCTACAGCATCCTTGATTCCGGTAGATGTAACTGTTGCACCGGAAACACCATCCACGTCATAAGACTGTGCTGCCACGATTTTATCGGGAAGCTGAGCAATGGCAACTCCACCTTTATCCGGTGCTTCCTGATTATCTCCAACTGTTACACTGGCAATACATCCACCCTGAATAACAACGGTTACCTCAAAATCACCCTCTTTTCCGGTTGCTACTTCGGTATAAGTACCATCAGCCCACGCTACAGCTCCATTAGCTTCTGTGCTTTCGGTAGCTTCCATAGCTTCAGTACTTACCATGCTTTCAGTGGTTTCCATAGCTTCAGTACTTACCATGGCTTCAGTACTCTCGGTAGTTTCAGCAGCTTCAGTACTTACCATAGCTTCGGTACTTTCAACAATTTCGGTAGCTGCTTTGTTGTCGGTCTTAGTAGAACCACATCCGGCTAAAGCCAACATACAACAAGCTACACATGTCGATACAAGAATTCGTTTTTTCATTTTTAATCCTCCCGTTTTTCCCGGTTCAGCCATCCTTGTGGATTCTTCCGTCTGTTTCATCCGCCTGCTGATTGCGGTTGTATGATAATATCCACGTCAGTAAGGCTTCCCCTGGCTTTTCTTCTGTACTCGAGAGAGTAAACATACTGTCAGCATACTCGATGATAATGATATATCGCTGACAACTGTATACCTCTTTATGACGTACTCGGCCATTATACCTTGCAGGGTAACTACTGTCAAGCATCTTTTTACTACCACCGAAATGTGTTACATAATTTAATACTATAAATCAATATCCAAGCATTTTCCCTCAATATTTTCAGTGAGAATATTTTCTTCCTCTGTTATTATTTTTTTTAATTTAAAAAACTGAACTTTTGACAATGGTACTTTAAATTCAATTTCTCCCCTTTGATATTTTCCTGTTAATATTGAATCATATAATCTTTTTATAAAAGAAGACCATTGGGGTAAATTAGCATTATCAGATTTATCTTCTAAATAACTTAATCCATCAGCCCTATAAAAAATTAATAATGCTATACTTA
>JBJELR010000034.1:0-4656 GCA_051879255.1 Lachnospiraceae bacterium
TGGTCTGGCCATTTTATTTGTGCTTTTGCTGACCAAAAGAGTGAAGCTTCATCAGGTGGAGGA
Source organism: Lachnospiraceae bacterium (assembly GCA_051879255.1). Classification (GTDB taxonomy): domain Bacteria; phylum Bacillota; class Clostridia; order Lachnospirales; family Lachnospiraceae; genus SFDP01. The sequence goes on from JBJELR010000034.1 coordinate 64, forward strand.
TACGGCCGATTTTCTGATGTCCATTATGCCTCTGTTTTTTATTGAGTCCACCGTAAAGACAATGAATGCCTACGGATTAATTAAAGGGAAAATACCTGCACTTGTGCTGGCCTCCTTTCTTTCTTTTGCCGCAGTAACTGTGATTACAGGGTTAACGGCTCAGGGAATTATTCGCTTAAAGAACAGGAAAGGAAAACAAAAGGATGAATATTAATGAATTACTGGGTGAATCTTTGTTTTTTGGTATGGCTCTCAGCCTGATTGCCTATCGAATCGGATTCGCTGTCCAGAAAAAATGGAAGAAGGTTTTTTTGAATCCTATGCTGATTGCGGTGGTACTGATTATCAGCTTTTTGTTTCTTACGGGGATTTCCTATGAAACCTATGCTTACGGAGCGAAAACCTTAAGTTATTTTCTGACACCGGTGACGGTTTGTCTGGCAGTGCCCTTATACAGACAACTGCAGGTACTGAAGAAAAATCTGGCGGCTATCCTCATCAGCATTGCCATAGGCTGTTTGGCCCATGGAGCTGTGGTCATTGCCGTTTTAGCTGTCTTTGGAGTAGAGGACAGACAACTGGTATATTCTTTGCTGCCTAAAAGTGTGACCACAGCCGTTGCTTTGGGAATTTCCTCAGAAATTGGCGGAATCCAGGGGATTACCGTAATTGGTGTGATGATTGCGGGAATCGGCGGTGCGGTAATGGGACCGGCCCTGCTAAAGCTGGTTGGGGTTACAGAGCCGGTGGCTCAGGGACTTGCTATTGGAAGTGCTTCTCATGCAGTAGGAACCTCCAAGGCCATCGAATTGGGAGAAATACAGGCGGCTATGAGTTCTCTGGCCATTGTAGTTACCGGAATACTGACCGTAATTATTGTTCCCTGGATTGTCTCGTTCATGGGATAATCCGGGAGAGGAAAGATTTTTTTACCAAGAAGAAAGGAAATAAGGTTTTTTTGCAGAATTAATAAAGTAAAGGCCTAAAGTACAGTTTTGGAGAAGACTCCGAGAGGAGGAACGAGGATGACGATTCGGGAAAGTCTGGAACAATGGGAAAAAGAATATTTAAGTCCTTATGCAGCCTTGAGTATGGATTCCAAGGGGAGATTGAAGGAGGAGGAGCCTTGTGATATCCGTCCCGTCTTTCAGCGGGATCGGGACAGAATTCTTCACAGTAAGGCTTTTCGCCGTCTGAAGGATAAGACACAGGTGTTTCTAAGTCCTGAAGGAGATCATTATCGTACCCGTCTGACTCATACTCTGGAAGTGAGTCAGAATGCCCGGACTATCGCTAAGGCACTTCGCCTGAATGAAGATTTGGTGGAGGCCATTGCACTGGGCCATGACCTGGGACATACTCCATTTGGGCATGCCGGAGAAAGAGCATTGAACAGAGTGTGCGAGCTGGGCTTTGCCCACAATGAGCAGAGTGTGCGAACAGTGGATTATCTGGAAAAAGGCGGTCAGGGACTGAATCTGACCATAGAGGTCAGAGATGGAATATTAAATCACCAGACCAGCGGAAAGCCCTCAACACTGGAAGGACAGATTGTACGCTTTTCCGATAAAATTGCCTATATTCATCATGATATGGATGATGCGATACGGGGAGGTATTTTGACGGAGGCAGACGTTCCGGCAGAAATCAGCAGAGTAATTGGAGAGACTACGGGAGAGAGACTGAATCATTTTATTCACGATATTGTAACCACCAGCTTTGGAAAAGACAGTATCTCCATGTCGGAGCCGGTGGCAGAGGCCATGACGAAGCTGCGTAGGTTTATGTTTGAACGGGTTTATCTGAATCCTCAGGCAAAAAGTGAGGAAAAAAAAGCAGAGGTTTTGATGGAAACCCTATATGCTTATTATCTCAGACACTATCAGCTTTTGCCTCGGGAATATCAGGAAATGATGGATAAGGGAGAGCGCAGGGAGCGAGTGGTCTGTGACTATGTAGGGGCCATGACGGATCGCTTTGCCATTGCCCAATATGAGGAAATCTATATCCCCAAGTGCTGGCATGGCTGATAAGGAAAGGATAAAAAACACAAAAGAAACAAGGGAAGAAAAAGGAGCTTGGTTCATGTATTATCCTGATGAACTGGTGGAAGAAATCAGAGAAAAAAATGATATAGTGGATATTGTTTCAGGATATGTGAAGCTGACGAAAAAGGGGGCAAGCTATTTTGGGCTTTGTCCTTTTCATCATGAAAAGTCCCCTTCCTTTTCTGTATCCCCTATGAAACAGATGTATTACTGCTTTGGCTGTGGGGCAGGAGGAAATGTCTTCGGATTTTTGATGAATTATGAGAATTATACCTTTCAGGAGGCATTAAAGGTACTGGCAGATCGGGCAGGAGTGAATCTGCCCCAGGTGGAGTATTCTGCCCAGGCCAGAAAGGAAGCGGATAAAAAAGCGCTTCTTCTGGAAATTAACAAGGAGGCAGCTAAATATTTTTATTATCAGCTTCGGGGAAGGCAGGGAGAAACGGGCTATCGCTATTTGACCGGCAGGGGACTGTCTGAGGAGACTTTGCAGAAGTTTGGCCTTGGCTTTGCCAATAAGACCAGTGATGATTTGGTTTCCTATCTAAAAAACAAGGGCTATCAGGATGAACAGCTTATTCAGGCAGGATTGGCTGCGGCAGATGAACGCTTTGGCCTTCATGACAAATTCTGGAACCGGGTAATTTTTCCCATTATGGATATTAACCATCGGGTCATTGGCTTTGGGGGCAGAGTCATGGGGGAGGGAGCACCCAAATACCTGAACTCTCCGGAAACCCTGATTTTTGATAAGAGCAGAAATCTGTACGGCTTGAACTTTGCCAGAACGGCAAGAAAAAACAATCTTATTCTTTGCGAAGGCTATATGGATGTTATTGCCCTTCATCAGGCAGGCTTCGGGCAGGCTGTGGCTTCCTTGGGAACAGCCTTTACTCTGGGACAGGCTAATCTTCTGAAACGCTATACGGAGCAGATACTGTTAGCCTATGACAGTGATGGAGCAGGAACTAATGCGGCTTTAAGGGCCATAGGAATTTTGCGGGAAACCGGACTTTCGGGAAAGATCATTGATTTGCGCCCCCATAAGGATCCGGACGAATTCATTAAGAATCTGGGGGCAGAGGCTTTTCAGGAAAGGATTGACCAGGCAGAGAATGGTTTTCTTTTTGAAATCCGTATATTGGGTCAGGGCTTTGATCTGTCTGACCCGGAGGAAAAAACCAGATTTCATCGGGAGATTGCCGGTAAGCTGTGCCAATTTTCAGAGGAAATGGAGCGAAATAATTATCTGGAGGCAGTAGCCGAACAATATCATATTGGCAGGGAAAGCCTGAAAAAGCTGGTAGAGAGTTATGCCGCAGCAGCAGGACTTGTCAAACCCATTAAACGGCCTAAATCCGGTATTCAATCGGCTGGCAGAGCGGAAGAAGGAAGTAAGCAGGCTCAGCGGCTTTTGATTACCTGGCTGACGGAGGAGCCTCATTTATATCATAAGGTAAAGAAGTATCTGTCTGCCGGAGATTTTACGGATGAACTTTACACCAAGGTAGCAGAGAAGCTGTTTGAAGGCTTTGAAGCAGGAGAGCATAATCCCGGCAGTATTGCCAGCCTATTCCAGGAGGAGGAAGAACAGCGGCAGGTGGCAAGATTATTTAACACCAAGATAGAGCTGCCTGATGCTTTGCCGGAAAGGGAGAAGGCTTTTCATGATATTTTGCTTACCGTTAAACGAAACAGTCTGGATTATTATTCCAGCCGTCTGGGCAGCGACGTAACCGCCCTAAATCAGGTGTTAGAGGCCAAAAAAGCCTTGGAAGAGCTGAATAAAACGCATATTTCTTTACAGGAATGACCACACTATGGAGAGCAGACCTTGAAGAAAATGGATACAAAACCCTAAATGGAAGGATGGAACCTTAAGATGGATGAAAACACAAAGGCAAAATTAGAGGAAAGAATGAAAGAGCTTCTGGCACTGTCCAGAAAGAAGAAAAACATGCTGGAATACCAGGAGGTTGTGGATTTCTTTGCCGGCTTTCCGATAGAGGAGGAGCAGTTAGAGAAGATTATTGAGGCTCTGGAAAGAAGCGGGGTGGATGTGCTTCGCATTACCGAGGAAGAGGTTCCGGTAGAGGATGATGAAATTATCCTTTCAGAGGAGGATGAGGTGGATGTGGAGAACATCGACCTTAGCGTTCCTGATGGTGTCAGCATTGAAGACCCCGTAAGAATGTATCTTAAAGAAATCGGAAAGGTACCGCTGCTTAGTGCGGAAGAAGAAATAGAACTGGCCCAGAGAATGGAGGAAGGGGATGAAGAGGCAAAAAAACGCCTTGCCGAGGCCAACCTTCGTCTGGTGGTAAGTATTGCTAAGCGCTACGTGGGCAGAGGAATGCTCTTTTTGGATTTGATTCAGGAAGGAAATTTAGGTCTGATTAAAGCGGTAGAAAAGTTTGATTACCGTAAAGGCTATAAGTTTTCAACCTATGCTACCTGGTGGATCCGTCAGGCCATTACCAGAGCCATTGCGGATCAGGCCAGAACCATTCGTATTCCTGTGCATATGGTAGAAACCATCAATAAG
>JBJELR010000035.1:0-4616 GCA_051879255.1 Lachnospiraceae bacterium
TATAGAGAAGAGCATAGAATCCAATCAGACTCCCAAAGAAGATATCTACCAGAAGTCCTGAAAAAAAACCTACCAGCAGTCCGCTTTTCCTTCCTCTCATTAATCCATAAGAAGCAGTGACAATTATCATCAGATTCGGGATAATGCCACCAAAGTTCAAACTTCTGAATATGGTGCACTGCAGTAAAAAACAGGCCACCATAAAAAAGGCACTGACAATTACTTTTTTCATTGTGTTTTCCCTTTCCGGCCTTATCTGTGATACAGCAGCTATTCCACTGTCTGCTTTAATTCCAGAATCACTAAAACATCTTCCAGATGTTCAAAATCAACAGCCGTAGTCAGACTGCCTGACTTAGTCAGATTATTGGCATCGGTTTCAATCTTACTGATATATCCGATTAAAATTCCCGGCAGATAGTAGTCGCTGATATTAGAGGTTACAATTTTATCTCCTACGGCAGCCTTATTGTCCCGGTCTACCAGCTTACTAAAGGAAATCATCCCCTCTGCCATCTGTGAAAGATCACCGGTTACAATCAGATGATCTCCGGTAGAAAGAAGCATACCACTGGTATTGTAGTTATCTTCAATAATACTGGTCACCTTTGCATAACCCGGACCCACGTCGGTTACCCGCCCCACTAATCCACTGCCGGCCATAACATTACAGTTTACCTGTACCCCATCTTCACTGCCTTTATTAATAACGAAGCTGGAAAACCAGTTACTGGAATCCCGACCGATGACCTGAGCACCGATTTTCTCATACTCAGAATATTCTTTATCCAGAGCCAGAAGCTCTCGAAGCTGATACAGCTCATATCTTTCCTGTTGAAAGCGGGTGTTTTCAATAGTCAGCTTGTCTACTTCTTCCTTAAGCCGCTGATTTTCCTCCAGTACATCCCTAAGTTCCAGAAGCTGATCGGACTTATCTGAAAACCATCTTCCCACCTCGGATATCCCACTCTGAAAAGGAACCAGCAAATAGCCGGCCACAAGATTCAGAGGAGTATTTACAATATTGGTATTAAAGGAAACCGCCATAATCCCTACACATAATAGGGTTAATAGAAAAAGGAGATATTTACCGGGCAGCTTGAACTTCTCCCTGGGTCTTTTCAGTACAGGACTCATCTTCCCATCCCTTCAATGGAGTATGCTACCGATTTGTAGTTATCATCCTTTATCACCTTTGCAAGACCTCTGGCAACACTCTCAATAGGATTTTCCGTTACGTTTACCTTAAGTCCGGTACCTTTTTGCATAAGCTCTGCCAGATGACTGATCTGAGAAGCACCTCCCGTAAGATAAATGCCATGGCGGTAGATATCGGCTCCCAATTCCGGTGGTGTACGTTCCAGAATTACCTTAACACTGTCAATAATCGTGTGGAAATTTTCCACTAAAGTCTCATTCACTAATTTAGTAGGGATTTCCCTCTCTACGGGAAGTCCGGTAACAATATCCCTTCCATATACTACAGCCGGTTTTCCTGCCTTTTCCAACTCACAGAGGTTCATTTTCACTTTTTCTGCTGTTTTTCCGCCAATAATGAGACTGAATTCCTTTCTGATTACATTGCGGATGGCTTCATCAAATTTCAGCCCTCCCACCTTAATCAAACGGCTTAAAACGATACCACCCAGAGAGAGAATAGACACCTCCGTAGTATCATAGCCTACGTTTACAATTAAAACGCCCTGGGAATTTTTTACATCAATATCCAGGCCCAGACCGTCGGCTACAGCCTTTTCCACTACCATGATTTTTTTGGCTTTTACATTGGCATCCTTAACCAAATCGTAGAAGGCTCTTTTTTCCACCTCTGTTACATCGGTGGGAACGGCTACATAATAATCTGCCGGTTTCAGATTGCCGGCAGATAAATCGGTAATGAAATACCTCAGCAAAACCTCCATATTCTTAATATCTGCAATGACACCATTGACTACGGGATAGGATGCCACAATATTTCCGGGAGCTTTTTCATACATATCAAAAGCTGAATCTCCATAGGCAAAATAGGTCTTTTTATTTTCGATGGCAATCATATTCTTTTCTACCATAACAGAATCATCTGTTCGGTTATAAATTTTTATGTTGCTGGTGCCAAGATCAATACCAAATACGTTGTTTGCCACGTTCACAACTCCTTTCTCTTTTCCAGGTAACCTAATTCTTTTAAGCTTACATAAGTATTATCTCCGATAATGATGTGATCTACCAGAGGAATATTTAAAATCTGAGCAGCAGCATGAATTCGATGGGTAACCTCAATATCCTGCGTACTGGGAGTGGGATCTCCACTGGGATGATTATGTACCAGTAGGATATGCACTGCCTGCATACGGATAGCCTGTAGAAAAATCTCTCTGGGACATAACACAGACATATTTACCGTTCCTTTGGATAAAACCATATCCTGAAGAAGCTGGTTTTTATTATCGGTCATCACCAGAATAACCTGTTCTACTTCCAGATGCCTTAGCTGCTCCATATAATATCTTGCCACCGTCAGGGGCTGCTCGAAGCGGATACCATGACGAAAGCTTTCTTTTGCCATTCTTTTGGACAGCTCAGTAACGCACTTTAGCCGTATTGCTTTTACCTTTCCCACCCCTTTCAGCTTCATTAGCTGGGGCAGGGAAACATGCTGCAGGGTCAGAAGTCCTCCGGCCTGTCCGGTCTGACTGCCAAGCCTGAGAATCTGTTTGGCAAGCTCTACTGAATTACAGTCCTTTGTTCCGGTTCTTAACAGGATGGCAATCAGCTCTGCATCCGTCAAATATTCCGGCCCAAAGGCTTCAAACTTTTCATAGGGAAGCTGTTCCTCCCAAATCTGGTTTTTTTCTTCCATTCCTCCTGCTTTCTCTTCTCTCCAGGCAAGAAAACCAAAAACCATTAGCTCTGCTAATCTCAATTATCTTAACATAATTCCCGACGGCTGTACATAAAACAGCAATATTTTTTTTCGCAGATTTCCACCCAAAATTCACCATTCTTTCATCAATATGACAAATTGCGTGAAATTAGTCCGGCATTTTTTACCTGCTGATAGGCGGTGAGGATTCCGAATTTTGCGTGCTGCCAGGTAAGTCCCCCCTGAAAATAAACGGCATAGGGAGGACGGATGGGGCCATCGGCACTAAGTTCAATGGAGGAACCGGAGACGAAGGCTCCGGCAGCCATAATGACCGGACTGTCGTAGCCGGGCATATCCCAGGCCTCAGGAGTCACATAGCTGTCTATGGGAGCAGCCATCTGTATTCCCCGACAGAAGGCCTCCACCCCCTGAGGAGATCCCAAAGTTACAGCCTGAATAATATCGTGTCGGCTTTCTTCACTGTTTGGCACTACCTTAAAACCAGCCTGTTCAAACAGATTTGCGGCAAAAATGGCCCCCTTTAATGCTCCTGCAGTTACCGTAGGCGCCAGAAATAATCCCTGATAAAAGGAAGGTAAAAGCCCCAGCGAAGCCCCTACCTCCTTACCCAGCCCGGGGCTGGTAAGACGGTAAGCAGCCTGCTCGATACAGTCTCTGGTTCCTGCAAGATAACCGCCAATGGGAGCCAGGCCGCCTCCGGGATTTTTGATTAAAGAGCCAACCACTAAATCTGCACCCACCTGGGAGGGCTCTTTTGCTTCCACAAACTCACCGTAGCAGTTGTCTACCATACAGATAATCTTCGGGCTGATGGCTTTAATGAAATGGATTAATTCACCGATTCTTTCTACCGACAGGGTGGGCCTGGTCTGATAGCCTTTGGACCGCTGAATGGTAACCATTCTGGTTTTTTCGTGGATAGCATCCTTTATTTTATCATAGTCAAAACCACCGTCCGGTAAAAGGTCCACCTGGCGGTAAGTAATGCCATACTCCTTTAGAGAACCCTTTCCCGGCCGTATGCCAATTACCTCCTCCAGAGTATCGTAGGGCTTGCCTACAGGACTTAACAGCTCGTCCCCAGGCCGCAGATTACTGAAAAGAGCCAGGGCCAGGGCATGGGTTCCACAGGTAATCTGTGGCCGAACAAGAGCATCCTGGGTGGCAAATACGGAGGCATATACCTGTTCCAGGGTCTCCCGTCCCACATCATTATACCCATATCCGGTGGTTCCAAGCAGACAGGCTTCACTCACTTTATTCTCCTGCATTGCTTTTAGAACCTTTAGCTGGTTATACTCCGCAGTTTGGTCTATTTTCTCAAAACGAGGTTTAAGCTTCTTAAGGATATCTTCACCTAAAGACCAGACCTCTCTACTAATTCCCATGTTTTCGTACTGTTTTTGTAACATCTATGGTTTCCTTTCTGTTTCAGGGATACCGGAATCACCACTAAATCCACCGCCTTGTATTCTGCCTAGCATATAGGACAGGATTTTTTGGTCATCATAGTCAAAATCCGGTTTATTCACCCAAATTACCTCTTTTTCCCTCTTAAACCAGGTAAGCTGGCGTTTGGCAAAGTGGCGGGTATCTCGTTTAATCTGGTAAACCGCTTCTTCCAGACTGATTTCGCCCTCTAAAAAGGCCAGAATTTCCTTGTAGCCCAAGCCCTGCATGGAGACATAGGAGCGGTCATAGCCCATTTTTTTTAGCGCAGCCACTTCTT
>JBJELR010000036.1:0-4604 GCA_051879255.1 Lachnospiraceae bacterium
TAAAAAATATATAAAGAGCAAAAAACCCGATTTTATAGGGATTTCTGCTCTTTATTTAACTTCAAAATTTTAATAAAAAACATTAGTTTTTAAAATAGCATTAAAACGAATCAAAAAAAATCCCTTAAAATCAAGGTTTGGATTTTATACCTATTTTTTGCATCAATGCTTCCTGAAGTACCTGTGAAAAGTTAATTCCCAGGGCAGTGGCTTCTTCGTTTAACCATTCAGGAATACTCAGTGTCTTTTTTATTGCTTTTGAATTGGTACGCTTTTTATAGGCAAGCATATCAAATTCAATGACAGCACAGAATTCATCAGTAGCAGTTGTAATATTGTAGGGGTCAGAAGGAACGGGGATTTCCTGTTTTTCTTCTTCTCTGCTGGTAAGAGCAAGTCCAAGTGCATCTACAGCCATTTCATAAGCCTGTTGTATATCATCACCTTGTGTCATACATTCGGGAATATCTGGAAAAGTAATCCAGAATCCTCCTTCTTCAGCCCTATGAAAAATTGCGGGATAAAATAATTTATTCATTTGATATACCCTCCATTTGACAGGTTGAGTTATTTCAATCCAGCCTGTTTTAATATTGCGTTCTCCATACCTTTTTTGAGGTCCCTGGAGTGATAAGGAACGATAACGGTTTTTCTGGTAGAAGGATTTCTCAATTTAATGTGAGAGCCGTTTTGGCCAATCATTTCAAAACCATTTTTCTTTAGGAATTTAATCATTTCCTGTGAGGTCATTGGCATCTTCCGTATCTCCCTTCCTTATCTAACACAATAATAACACGTAAAAATACGTAAGTCAAGAAATGACACGTAAAAATACGTGTATTAATCAATCGCTTTAAGTACTTTAGCAGATTTCATGGGGAATATTATCATATTTAACAAAAATAGCATAAAAATGATTATTTTTTTATTGACAAATTGAACATACTGTATATACTGTTAATATACAGATGTAAACGGAGGTAAAATTTGTGAATCTGTTTATCGACAATAAAAGTGGAGTGCCCATATATGAGCAGATATACAGCCAGATTAAGGGGCAGATTATTAATGAAAGCCTAAAGGAAAATGAGGCTCTTCCCTCTATTCGCAATCTGGCTAAGGATTTGCGCATCAGTGTAATCACTACCAAGAGAGCCTATGATGAACTGGAAAGGGATGGCTTTATCTATACTGTACCGGGAAAAGGTTGTTTTGTAGCAGTTAAAAATACACAGCTCATCAGAGAGGAGAATTTAAAAGAGATTGAGGAACATATCGGAGTAATTCAGAAGCTGGCATTCTCCTGTAAGTTAAAGCGACAGGATATATGGGAGATGTTCTGTTTACTTTGGGAGGAATCGGAGGAGGAATAGATCGCAGAGCCGAATCTGAAATTCGGCTCGCGTTCCTCAGCGTAAATGCTTCGGAATGGATGATTAGGGTGAAAATTAAAATGTTTCACATTCTTATTTTGGTAGAAGAACAGGCAAGGCCTGTTCTATGCATGGGAAATAAAATCGCCCTAAGAAAGCTGCAGACAACGGTAGGAAAAGCAGAATGGAGGAGAGGATATGGAAAAAAACAATGTGATTGAAGTGAGGAATCTGATTAAAGACTATCCCGGTTTTTTATTGGATATTCCCCAATTTACTCTGCCTCAGGGCAGTATTGTGGGGCTTGTGGGTGAAAATGGAGCAGGAAAAAGTACATTAATTAAATTAATTATGGGGTTGGTTCATCCTAAAGAGGGAAATATTCTTTTGCTGGGGCAGGATAACAGGAAGGATATTCATCTTTTGAAGGAGGACATTGGTGTGGTTTTGGATCAGACGGGAATACCGGAGTGCCTTAATCCTGCTCAGGTAGGAAGGATTATGGCAGATACCTTTTCACACTGGGATCAGATTCATTATGAGCAACTGTTAGCAAGCTGGAAGCTTCCCATAGACAAGCAATTTAAGGATTTTTCCAGAGGAATGAAGATGAAGCAGCAGCTTGCCGTAGCACTTTCCCATGGGGCGAAGCTGTTAATTTTGGATGAAGCTACAAATGGACTGGATCCGGTCATTCGGGATGAGATTCTGGACATTTTGGAGGAGTTTACCAGACAGGAGGAGAATTCCGTATTGTTGTCCTCCCACATTGTCAGTGATTTGGAAAAGGTATCGGACTATATTGCTTTTCTTCATCAGGGAAAATTACTTTTATGTGATGAGAAGGACAGGCTGTTAGAACAGTATGGTCTGCTTCAATGCAGCAGACAGGGATTAGAAGCTTTACCCAAAGAAATGGTGTGGATAAAGCGGGATACTGACTATGGAGTAGAAGCGGTAGTGGACAGAAAAGGGCTTACAGGCAAAGAAAGTGTGGCCCCGATAAGTCTGGAGGAATTATTTATTGCTATGGTAAAGGAGGGAGAACGATAATGAAAGGATTATTGCTAAAAGATTTTTATCAGTACAAGCAATATTGTAAAATGTTTTTTCTTGGTATGATTCCATTCTTTATTGTATTAGGTACTTTTTTGGTCAATGAGGGAAGCATTTTCCTGCTCTTTTATCCCGCCATGCTGATGGGGATGATGCCTATGACCATTATGGCTTATGAGGAGAAGGATAAGTGGGATGTTTACAGCAGGCTTTTACCCTACCGTTTATCCTGGTTGGTATCGGTAAAATATCTCACCATACTGTTGATGAACCTTATTTTACTTATCGTGATGATGGGACTTATTCTGCTCAGAGAGTGGATAGGCCCTCCCTGGGAAAGGGTAACGGACTATTCCTTCTGGGGTATTGTAACCATTCTGATTTCAGCAGGACTGTTGGGACCTGCTCTGCTTTATCCCTTCTGCTTTAGAAATGGGGTAGAAAAGGCCAGAATGATTCGTATGGTCTACATTTTTATTTATTGTATCGCTGGTGGAATCGGTGGCGGCCTGATTGAATATACAGAGGGCAGTCCTCTGCAACTATGGAATCAGTCTGCAGGAACCGCCCTACTTGGGGGCTTTAGTGTAATCCTCTTTCTTCTTTCCTGGGTACTTTCAATAAAGTGGTACAGGGAGAGAGAATTTTAGGAGGGAGCCGTTTGAGGTTTGAAGGGAAAGAAAAAGAAAAAGGTGGTACCTATTCCCGGTTCACTTTCTACACGAATTTCTCCCCCATGGGCCTGAATAATCCATTTGACCATGGGCAGTCCAAGGCCGACACCCTGTCCCAAGGCCGAACTTCGGGAGCAGTCTGCCTGATAAAATCGCTCCCAGATATGCTCCAGATGCTCCGGGGAGATACCAATGCCATCATCCCTAAGGGAGCCTTTAATACCGTCTTTTTGGCCAGACAGAGTAAGCCAGATATGGCCATTTGGCTTTCCATAGGTGATGGCATTATTAAGCAAGTTAATAAAAAAGCGCATCAGCATGGTTTCATCAGCCATCAGATAGAGGTCAGAAGGGAGGCTTTTTTCTATGGTAATTCCTTTAGAAAGAGCCGGCTCCTGCTGTTGCTCACAGATGACCTCGGTCAACTGGCTGAGATTGATTTTTTCAAGCTGCAGCAAAAGATGCCCACTGTCGGCCCGGGAAAGAGTCAAAAGCTGTGAAATTAACTGAGACATTTTCTTACCTTGACTGCGTATAGTATTCAGACAGTCGATCTGCTCCTCCCGGGAGGAACCCTCAGAAAGCGCATATTCACACTGAGAAAGAATCACAGTGGTGGGAGTACGCAGTTCATGGGATACATCTGAGGTAAATTGTTTTTCCCTTTCAAATGCAGCCTGAAGCCGATCCATCATGTAGTCAAAGGTGTGGGCCAGCTTATGTACTTCGTCTTTTCCCTCTTTAAGGTGGATTCGGCGGGAGAGATCATTCCCCTGGCTGATGGCAGAGGCAGTAGCAGTTACCTTGTCCAAGGGAGCAAGAGCCCGTCGGATAATCAGATAACCGCCAATCAGTGTACCAAGAAGAAAAAAAGGAAAAATAATCATGGATACTCTGAGCATGGTAACCATGGTTCGTTCAGCGGAAGTCTGAGAGGTGATGCCCCTGACCCATAGAGGGCCGAAGCCTTCAATTTCCATGCAGTAGTCATAGACATACCATTGGGTATAAAAATCATATTCCTGCTGCAGCTGATCCATAATCAGAGAGGAGGTTCCATTGTAATAAGAAGGAAGTCGGCCGTACAAAAAGGAGCCTGCAGAATCATAGACCGACAGATAAATGCCTTCCCCGATTCCCAAAGTACTAAAATCATCCTGGAACTTCAGGGTTCCGTTGCTGTATTTGATTTCTCTGAAGCTGCGATTTACCGTACTTTTTAAGCGGTTTTCCGTACTGGACAGTACCCTGGTATTGCTTACCTTAAGCAAAAAGTTAAGGGTAAGAACGATGAACAGGGTCATGAAAACGGTGTACCAGAGTGTAATTTTAAATTTAATAGATAGTCTTTTCATCATAATTCCCATGCATAGAACAGGCCTTGCCTGTTCTACTGCTCAAATAATAAAACGGTTTCTCTGCCTATTCCCTCAATACATAGCCCACACCACGGACAGTATGAATTAATTTGGGACTAAAGGGCTCGTCTATTTTTTTTCTA
>JBJELR010000037.1:0-4579 GCA_051879255.1 Lachnospiraceae bacterium
ATCTGAGGTTGCCGTAGCTACCACGATAGCTTCCACCTGTTCTTTTCCAATCCCCGCCTTTTCCATGGCTTTCTCTGCTGCCCGGATGGCCAGACTGGTACAGGTTTCTTCTTCACAGATATACCGCTGTCCTATACCGGTTCTGGTGCGAATCCATTCATCGGTGGTATCCACCTGCCTGCTTAGTTCCTCATTGGTAACTATTCTTTGGGGCAAGGCCCTTCCTGTGGCCACAATTTTAATTCCCTGCATTTTTTCCTCCGTCCAAAGCCCCTGGGCTAAAGTTTCTAATTGATTCTTCTGAACTTTTGATATCGTTTTTTTACCAATACAGACCCTCGTATTCGCTGTAGCTGTGTAAGCTGGTCCAGAAGCATTTTATCCATCTGCTGCATCAGCTTCGGCCCCTCCGCCAGAATCTTGTCAATCAGTCCATATTCCAGAAGTTCAGCAGCCGTAAGCTTCATTAATTCACTGGCCTCAGAAGCTCTTTTGGACTCCTTCCAAAGGATACTGGCAAAGCCCTCCGGTGACAGAATGGAGTAAACCGCATTTTCCAACATCCATACCTGATCTGCCACCCCCAGAGCCAACGCCCCGCCGCTGCTGCCTTCACCGGTAATAATGGCGATAATGGGGGTTTCCAACAGGCTCATTCCGGCAATACATTGAGCCAGAGCAATGCTCTGTCCATGACTTTCTGCCTCCATTCCGGGATAGGCTCCCGGGGTATCGATAAAGGTAATAATCGGACGCTTAAACTTCTGGGCCTGCTGCATCAGACGCAGAGCCTTTCGATAGCCCTCGGGTAAGGGCATTCCAAAATTATACCTTAGATTTTCTTCCGTAGTTTTTCCCTTACGATGACCGATGATGGTTACCGGAATTCCATGAAAGAAAGCGATTCCTCCTAAAATACTACTGTCCTCTTTTCCCAACCGATCTCCCTGCATTTCCAGAAAATCATCAAAAAGAAAGTCGATATAATCTGTAATTTTAGGTCTGTCTTTTTCTCTGGCAAGGCAGACCCGATCATAAGCTGACAACCCTTTTTCCATTATCCTGTCTGTCCTCCCATTCCATGTAATTTTAGCAGTGTAACCAAAGTCTTTTTCATTTCCCTTCGCTCTACTACTCTGTCCAGCATCCCATGCTCCAAAAGAAACTGAGAGCGCTGAAAGCCCTCCGGTAATTTTTCACCTATGGTCTGCTCAATTACCCGGGGACCGGCAAAACAAATCAGTGCCTCCGGTTCTGCCAGCATAATATCTCCCAGACTGGCAAAGCTGGCGCTGACCCCTCCTGTAGTGGGATTGGTCAGGCAGGAAATATAAAGTCCTCCCCGCTGTTTAAAACGTTCAATCGCAGCGGAGGTTTTGGCCATCTGCAAGAGGGCAAACATTCCTTCCTGCATTCTGGCCCCTCCACTGGCTGCAAAGATGATCAGGGGAAGCTTCTTCAGGGCTGCATATTCTGCCAGGGAAGCAATTTTTTCTCCTACAATGGTACCCATGCTTCCCATCAGAAATCGGCTGTCCATTATCCCAATGGCTACGGAAATCCCCTCCATTTCCATGGTTCCTGTTACTACAGCATCCTGATGCCCGGTTTTCTTTTGAAGCTGCCGGATTTTTTCCATATAGTCGGGAAAATTCAGAGGATTTCTTGTGGTCAGCCTGCCCCGCATTTCCCGAAAGCTTTTTTCATCGGCCAAAAGGCGTAGTCTTTCTCTGGGCGTCAACGGATAGTAATATTGGCAAAGGGGACAGATTTTCAGATTCTTCCTTACCTCGTCCTTTTCTACACTTTGCCCACAGTGAGGGCATACCACCTTTGGACCGGGTTCTCCATTCTTTCGTACTTCTTCCAGCTTCTGCAGTTTTTTTCTTCGCTGTAAAAATAGGCTATGTATCTTCATCCGGGGTTCTTCCCTCCTCATTCCAACGCAGTATGGTTTCGCTGTTTTTCTCCCAGAAGGAGGTGTCGTAATTTCCTCTCACAAATTCCGGATGAAGGGTCATGAGATACATCAATTCTGTGTTGGTTTCCACTCCTTCTATCATCAACTCCTCCAATGCCCTTCGCATACGGCGTATGGTTTCCAGTCTGGTTTTGCCCGAAACAATCAGCTTTGCTACCATGGGATCATAGTAGGGACTGACTTCACAGCCATTATATAAGTGGCTGTCTACCCTTACGTTTGGTCCTGCGGGAAAATGCAGAAACTCAACTTTTCCGGGCTTTGTGGCGTTTATACGGCATTCCATGGCATGGCCTCTGGGGTCTATCTTGTCCTGTGTTAATTCCAGTCTGCGTCCTGCTGCCATACGAATCTGTTCCTTTACCAAATCCACCCCACACAAAAGCTCCGTTATGGGATGCTCTACCTGGATTCGCGTATTCATTTCAATAAAATAAAAATTTTTCTCTCTATCCAGCACGAATTCTACCGTACCGGCATTGGTATAGCCGGCTGCTTTTGCTGCTCGTACCGCCTCTTTTCCCATACGCTCACGCAGCTTTTCATCCAATACCCAGGAAGGGGTTTCCTCTAACAGTTTCTGATTGTTTTTCTGTATGGAACAGTCTCTTTCTCCCAGATGGACAATATTTCCATAGCTGTCTGCCAGAATCTGGAATTCAATATGCCGGGGATTTACAATCAGCTTTTCCAAATACACCTCCCCGTTTCCAAAGGCTGCCTCTGCTTCTGCCTTGGCTGTAAAAAAGGCCTTTTCCAGTTCTTCCTCGGTGAATACCTTACGCATTCCCTTTCCGCCGCCTCCGGCAGTAGCCTTAATCAACACCGGATATCCGATTTTCTTTGCCTCCTCTGCGGCCTCCTGAAGGGTGGTAAGAAGATTGAGAGAGCCGGGCACCACAGGCACCTGATTTTTTTGCATCAGTGTTCTGGCCGTCTGCTTATCGCCCATCTTACGAATCACCTGGGCAGATGGGCCAATGAAGGTAATTCCCTCTTTTTCGCAGGCTTCTGCAAAATCTGCATTTTCCGAAAGAAAGCCATAACCGGGGTGAATGGCATCACAGCCCATTTTGCGGGCTGTTTCCAGAATTACTGTCTGCTGTAAATAGCTGTAGGCTGCCTTTTCGGGCCCTATACATACTCTGTGGGTAGCCAGCATAACCGGCAGGGACTGTTCATCCGCTGTGGAATAAACGGCTACCGTTTCTATTCCCATTTCCCTGCAGCAGCGGATAATTCGCAGGGCAATTTCCCCACGATTGGCAATTAAAATTCGTTTAAACATATTAATCCCCATGCTTTTCGTCAATTACTTGAATGTCATCAGGGTTTGATTATATTCCACCATGGCTCCATCTTCCGCCAGAACTTCATCAATCACTCCATCCTGGGGCGCTACAATTTCATTCATCAGCTTCATGGCTTCAATAATTCCTACCACCTCTCCCTTTTTCACCGACTGTCCGGCGGTCACAAAGGGCTTTTCCTGCGGTGAGGGGGAGCGGTAAAAGGTTCCCACAAAGGGAGCCTTAACTTCTTTTCCGGCTCCTTTATCCTGCTTTGCTTCCTCTGCTTTTCCCCCGATAAAATGGGCTGTAGGAGAGTCTGCTTCTGTTCTCTGGCAGTAAACATCGGGTATCTTTTCCAAAAGCAGCTTCACTTCTCCCATTTCCAGCTTCATCCGACTTAAGGCAGACCCTTCAAAATGGTTGATTAACGCAAAAATTTCCTGAATATCCATGTGCCCTCCTTCTGTCGTAGCACTGCCCTGCTTACTCATTTTGTCCGGTAATATAATCCACAATATCCTTAACGGTGACAAAGTTAATCAGGTCTTCATCGGGGATGGTCAGACAGAACTCTTCCTCCAGTGCCATGTTCAGTTCAACTGCATCCAGGGAATCTGCTCCCAAATCTTCTTTCAGGGTTGCCGTCAATACCACAGCCTCCTCATCACATCCTAAGGTATCCACAATAATTTCTTTTACTTTTTCGAAGATCAATGTTTCGTCCTCCTGTTTTTTATATTTGTAAATTTAACTAAATATTTTTAAATAAATTTACTGAGCGAATTATAAACGAGTAGCTGCTGATTGTCAATAACTATTTCAATTAATTTAACTAAATTAATTTATTTTTAAGAGTTCTGCTGTCCAAATAAAAAACGGTTCTGCCACATACATGGCAAAACCGTATAAGTTATTTTGGCCAATTGTCCTCAAAGGGCAGTAAATTTCTCAGAGGATTCCCCAACGGTAATGGTATAGGTTTCTTTGCTGACCATTTCGGGACTGCTGAGAATAACCACCTCGTAGGGCAAATCAGGTGTTGTGGTGAGCAATATATTTCCATTACTATCGGACAGCGTAATTGTGGTTCCGGCGGTCTGACTTCCTACATGAACAGCAATAACCCCCTGGGTTGCACTGGTAAAGGTCTGTGCCATTCTGGAAGAACCGGTTCCAATAAACGTACCTCCCGTAATGCCTCCACTGATATCATAGTCCAGGGTTGCCGTATCACCGGTGGTTGGTCCACATACTGTCGTATATCCTCCGGTAATCTCAAGTGTACCATTGGCATCAATACCATCTC
>JBJELR010000038.1:0-4576 GCA_051879255.1 Lachnospiraceae bacterium
TACATCGTAGCACCACCCGCTGCCAAAACCTTACACAGATAAGCAGTCTTGGCCTCTAAATGAACGGAAAGAGCTACTTTTTTTCCTGCAAAGGGTTTGGTTTTGCTGAATTCTTCCTCCAGCATTCTCAACAGATCACAATTTCTCTTTACCCATTCAATTTTTTTCTCTCCTGATTCTGCCAGATTAATATCTCTGATTTCACTGCTCATTTGCATTTCTCCATTCTTTTATCATAATCATCGTTTACGGTATACTTGTACCGGAGTACTATCCTTCTATCCGGTTTCGTTTTTCCCCTTTTACAAATGCCTCTATATTTTGGTAAACCTCCTGTAGACACCTGGTTCTTGCCTCTACACTGGCCCAGGCCATATGAGGAGTAATTAATAGCTTTCGACTGTCCTGGATTTTACCCAGAGGATTAGTTTTCTCCATAGGCTCTTTACCCAGAACGTCCAGACCTGCCCCTGCAATAATTCCTTTTTCCAATGCCTCGTATAAATCCTCATCATTGACTATGGGTCCTCTTGCCACATTAATTAAAATGGCAGTAGGCTTCATTTTCTTTAAGGTGTCCCGATTAATCAAATTTTTCGTTCGTTCAGACAAAGGACAATGGAGCGAAAGAATATCCGACTCAGCCAGCAGCCTATTCAATTCTACTCTTTCATATTCTGTGGTAGTATTGTTTCCTGAAGCAGAATAAAAAATCACTTTACAGCCAAAGGCTTCAGCAATGCGGGCAACATGGCGTCCGATATTTCCCATCCCCACAATACCCCAGGTTTTACCTTCCAGCTCAAAGAATTTCTCATCAAAATTGGAAAACCCTAATTGATTACTATAAGCCCCTGACTTGACATAGTTGTCATAGTAGCTGATTTTTTCTAAAACATAGAGTGCCATGGCAAAGGTGTGCTGTGCCACCGCAGGTGTAGAATAATCCCTTACATTGGAGACGGCAATCCCTTTTTGCCTTACATAGTTAAGATCAATATTATCATAGCCGGTGGCAGTTACGCAAAGCAGCTTCACCTGCTTTGCCTCCTTTAACATATCCTCATCCATCACAGTTTTATTAAAAATCACTACGTCAGCATCTTTGATCCAGTTTTTACATTTTTCTCTCTCGGCTACAGGATAGGCTTCAAATTCACCCAGCCTTTCAAAAATGGATATGTCCATATCCATACCCAGGCTGTTTCGGTCAAGCATTACAATCTTCATTTTAATCCCCCATGCAGAGAACAGGCCTTGCCTGTTCTACTGCTCAAATAAGAAAGTGAAATCCCCATTCCGAAGCATTTACGCTTACAGTCTTTTCAATAATTCTTCTCTCTGTGCTTCGAAGCCGGGTTTCCCAAGTAAAGCAAACATATTTTTCTTATAGCTTTCCACACCGGGCTGGTTAAACGGATTTACTCCCAACAAATATCCGCTTACTCCGCAGGCAAATTCAAAGAAATAGAATAATTGTCCCAGATAAAATTCATTTGCTTCAGGTACATGAATAATAAAATTGGGAACCTGTCCATCTGTATGGGCCAGAATGGTTCCATTCATGGCAGATTTATTAACAAAATCTACCGTCTTTCCTACAAGATAATTTAATCCATCCAAATCCACTTCTTCTGTTCCCAGAACAATTTCTTTTCTGGACTTTTCAATATTGATAACCGTTTCAAACAGAGTACGGGCTCCGTCTTGAATAAACTGTCCCATAGAATGAAGGTCGGTAGTTAAGTCTACACTGGCAGGAAAGATACCCTTTTGATCCTTTCCCTCACTTTCACCATACAACTGTTTCCACCATTCCGATACATAGTGTACACTGGGCTCATAGTTTGCAAGAACTTCAATGTTTTTTCCTTTTCGCAGCATGATATTCCTTAAAGCTGCATATTTCAATGCATCATTATCCTCAAAATCGTTTTCCAGGGCATACTTTCTTCCCTGGGCAGCTCCCTCCATTAAACGATTAATGTCTGCACCGCTTACAGCAATAGGCAGTAAGCCTACCGCAGTCAGTACAGAGAACCGTCCGCCCACATCATCAGGCACAACAAAGGTCTCATATCCTTGAGCATCTGCCAGCTTTTTTAAAGAGCCCCTTGCCTTATCGGTGGTAGCATAAATTCTCTTTGCTGCTCCTTCTTTCCCATACTTCTTCTCCGCCAGTTCCTTGAATACACGAAATGCAATGGCTGGCTCCGTAGTTGTTCCCGATTTGGAAATCATATTAATGGAAAAATCTCTGTCTCCGATTACATCAATTAAATCTCTAATATAGGTAGAACTGATAGAATTGCCTACAAAATAAATCTCAGGAGTTCCCCGCATCGACTTGTCCACCACATTGTAAAAGCTATGGCGAAGAAACTCAATAGCCGCCCTTGCTCCCAGATAAGATCCTCCTATACCGATAACCAACAAAACCTCGGAATCCTCCTGAATCTTTGCTGCCGCTTTTTTAATTCTGGAAAATTCCTCTTTATCATAATCCACCGGCAAATCAATCCAACCTAAAAAGTCATTACCTGCACCACTTTTTGATACAAGAACCTCCTTTGCATCCAGGGTCAGCTTTTTCATTAATTCTACTTCCTGATCACTGACGAATCCTACTGCCTTAGAGTAATCAAAAGCCACTTTATTTTCCATTTTATCATCCTCCATAGATTAAAATTACAGATTTCACACTATTGTCAGTGTAGCAAAGTGAATCCCCTTTTTCAAGCCAAAATTTCCCGTAAAAGCTCCTTTAGCTGTTCTTCCTCCTGCTCTCCAAAATAAAGTTTTTCCTCTACCTCTCGATTATCGTCCTTCTCAAGCCTACTGCTTCTTAATAAATAAGGCTTATGGTTTTCCAGAAAATCCAGCACATTGGTCTTAATTATTCCCTTTTTTTCTTCCATATCCATTACACCTGAGAGGGAAAAATGAATATATAGCCCCAATAAACAGATAAGATAAAAAGGAAGAATCTGCCCCAGGGTCTTTCCTTCCACAATTCCCTTACAAGCCCCGATACCTGCCAAAAATACACCAAACAATAATAATTGCCCTCCCATGTGCTTTAACCCCAGCAAGGTGAACTTTCCCACTTTAAAATCCTGTAAACTTTTATCTACAAAAGCAGAAATATTGACAATCTGTCCTTCTTCCTTTAAATACTGCTCCAGCCAGCCTCTCAACAATCTTGGGTTTCCCTCCTCCAGATGCTTTGACTCTTTAAGTAGCCGTAACAAAAACCATCCTACTACAAGCTGACAGCCTATACTTAGCAGAAAAAACAAAATGATTCCTGCCACCAACCAACCTTGTCCCCAAAAATAACTCATCCTTATGCCCTCCTTTTTGTGCATTTTTTTCAGTATAAATAATTCTTTTTCTCCTCACAATACCTACTGTCACTAAGGCCTCGCCTGTTTCCCTGAATTAACTTTGCTTTCAACAGTTTTCGCTTCCTGCTGTCACAAGGATACTTTACAATGGCTAAAAGAGGACTGGAAAGGCCCTTTGTTTTCTGCTATACTTACAGGCAAAAGAATGACTACTGTAAAATAAATTGAAAGGCTCAACTAATGGAGAAAAAGATTGTTCTAACCGGCGGTGGTACAGCAGGGCATGTCACCCCCAATATTGCTCTTCTTCCTTTCCTTGAGAAAGAAGGCTTTGAAGTCAGCTATATCGGTTCTTATGGAGGGATTGAGAAAAGATTAATCGAAGATTTTCACCTTCCTTACTATGGCATTTCTACAGGTCGGTTTCGTCGTTATTTTGATTTAAAGAATTTTTCTGATCCCTTTCGCGTAATGAAAGGCTACCGGCAGGCACGTGCAGTTTTGAAGGAGATCAGGCCTGATGTGGTATTTTCCAAAGGAGGCTTTGTTTCCGTTCCGGTGGTCAGGGCTGCTTCCTCCTTAAAGATACCCTGTATCATTCATGAATCGGATATGACTCCGGGACTGGCAAATAAGCTCTGTATCCCTGTAGCAGATAGAATATGCTGTAATTTTCCGGAAACCTTACAGAATATTTCTTCTGAAAAAGCAGTTCTTACAGGCTCTCCTATTCGCCAGGAGCTGACCAGAGGCAATAAGCTGGCTGCTCTTAATCTATGCGGCTTTACTGCTAATAAACCGGTAATCATGGTTATCGGTGGCTCACAGGGTGCTGCAAGCGTTAACGTTATGGTACGGGAGGCTCTCCCTAAGCTTTTGGAAGACTTTCAGGTTGTTCATCTTTGCGGTAAAGACAAGGTGGATAACCTTATGCTGACCATTCCCGGCTATAAGCAATTTGAGTATCTGAAGGGAGAACTTAAAGATGTATTCGCTATGGCTGATCTGGTAATCTCTCGAGCCGGTGCCAATGCAATCTGCGAACTTCTGGCTCTGAAAAAGCCTAATCTTCTGATTCCTCTCCAGGTAGGCAGTCGGGGAGATCAGATTCTGAATGCCCGTTCCTTTGAAGAACAGGGCTTTAGTATAGTCCTAAGAGAAGATTATCTGGATTGTGACATTCTGGTAGAAAAGATTCATGAGCTTTATGCCAACCGCCAAAGCTATAT
>JBJELR010000039.1:0-4470 GCA_051879255.1 Lachnospiraceae bacterium
AAATTCCTCCTTCACCTCATAGATACTGTCAAAATAGCTGAATTTCCAATTTCCATTTAACCATTGAATCCGATCCGATACCTCTCGATTCTGCCCAAAAGTATCCATAGGCCTTGAGGCGGGAATATAATATGCTCTGGGAGGCAGGGTATTCTCATGTAAGATATTGGGATTTTCGTAGTGTTTTGGGATAATCATATTCTTTATTTTCCGTTAGCTTTCCAGCTATCCAACTGTGTCTGGATTTCCTGCAGCAGGGTATCCGCTCCGTTGGCCTTCAGGGCCTCTAAAAATTCCGGTATCTTTTCCATTGGATCAACCATTCCTGTCTCCAGGGCGGAGGCATACTCCGCTACAATATTGGTCAGGGCGGAGATTTCCGTATTTACCCTGGTGGAGTCAAAGGTGAAACCCAGATGGTTTCCCGCCACCGCAGAGGCATTATATTCCTGAAACAGTTCTTCAATGTTTTCCGGGTAAGAAATATCCCACTTCTGATTAAAGGGAGAACCAAACTGCCATCCAAAGGTATAATCGTATCCATTATCCCGGGCTGCCAATGTTCCTCCCATCGTTTTATCAATCTGTTTTTCTCCTGCTGCACTGTGATGAGTGCCCGCAATCCCATGACGAATCAGTGTACCTACATATTCATCGGTATTCAGCAGATTCAGGAATTCAACTGCTTTCTGGGGGTGTCTGGAACCGGAGGATACAGCCAGAAGACCGCCCAGCCCACTTCTCGTCTCCATTAAGGGTGCCATCAAGGGAATAAAGGTTACCTCATGCCCATATTGAGCTACTGCTGCCTGGGCTGCGCCGGGTGCATAGGAAATAGCATAGGAGAACAGTGTTCCATTGGAAAAATCATTATCCCTGTTTGCCGTATCCTGATCATAGTTTAGCGGGTCTGCAGGAAGATACCCGGCCTTATTCCACTCATAAACCGTTTTGCAGTAATCCATATATTCCTGGGTTGCATATTGATTAAATACCTCGGGCTGATTGGTAAAATTCTTATATGCTGCTACGGCAGAGGCGCCGGGGAGGGCACCATTTCCTACCAGGCTTTCGTAGGGAGTAAGAAGGGAAAAGCCATTAGGACTGGAGAGTCCACTGATTCCGATTATTTTTTTATTTTCTGCTTTAGCCTTTTCTGATACGGTTTTCAGTACCTGAGTGTAATCCTCCAGAGTTTTTACCCCTGACAGGTCAATACCGTATTCTCTGGCCATCTCCCCATTTACATAAATTCCTCCCTGCCATCCCATTTCTTTGTAAGAGGGAATTCCATAAATTGCACCATTGACCGATACGGCCTTCCATAGCTGTTGGGGAATGAATTCCCAGGTCTCCTTTGCATATTCTGTAAGCAGCTCAGAAAGATCTAAAAATGCATCTCTTTGTGCAAACTGCAAATAATCGGTAGACCAATTGGAAGTAAAGCAAATGTCAAAATCTTCACCTGAATTAATATAGGTAGGCATTTTTTCCATGTAATCGGAATCAGACATGGGCATATAGTCGATTTCTACGCCAATCTTTTCTCTGGTATATTCATTCAGCTTCTCAATCACCTGATCCGTATCTGCCGCCACACTGGGCAGAGACATATACCATTTCAGTACAACCACTTCCTCTCCCGTCTCGTTGACTGCATCTACGGCTGCCCCACTTGTACCTTCCTCCTTCTTTGCACAGCCTGTAAGCAATACTGCTGCCATACATGCTGCCAGTAAAGTACTTAAAAATCTTCTTTTCATTACTATCCTCCATCCATGATTGATCAAATTAATCTACTGTTTACGGGTTTTATCCCTTCACTCCTCCTATGGTAAGTCCCTTGACAAAATACTTCTGGAAAAATGGGTAAGCCAGAAGAATCGGCAGAATGACCAGCACCGTAAGTGCCATCCTTCCGCTTTCTGTAGGTGCATTCTTAGCCATTTCCGCATATTCCAACGCATTTGCGGAGGAAGCCTTCATGGCCTCCAGACTGTTTTGCATACTCCATAACAGGGTCTGTACCGGATATTTACGGTTATCCATCATGTAGAGCATACCGCTGAACCAATCATTCCAGTAGGTAATCATCGTAAACAGGCCAATTGTGGCAATGCCCGGTTTGGACAGCGGCAGGACAATCTTTAAAAAGGTATTAAATTCACCGGAGCCATCAATCCTTGCAGCCTCTATAATTTCCATGGGAATGCTGCGGTAAAAGGTTCTCAGGACGATGATATAATAAGCATTAACGGTCATTGGCAGAATCAGTGCCCAAATACTGTCTCCCAGATGCAGAAGCTGGGTATTTACCATATAGCTGGGAACCATTCCCCCGTTAAAAAGCATGGTAAACAGCATCAAAAAGGTTAGTGGTTTTCCATAGGGATAATCTGTTCTGGAAATCACATAGGCAAACAGTGCCGTAACCACTAAACTAATCAGGGTTCCTGCCACAGTTACCAGAATCGTGATTCCATAGGATTTCACCAGCTGTTCTCCCAATCTGAGAAAAAATTCATAGCCCTTAAGGCTTAACTGGGAAGGGAAAAAAGAATAACCCTTTTCAAAAATGCTCTGTTCGCTGCTGAAGGAAATAATGACTACCAAAATTACCGGTAGTGCGGTACCTATAGCAAGCAGACCCATAAGCAGCTCTAATACAAAATTAGTCCTTTTGGAAATCTGATTAATTTTCAGTTCCTGGGGCTCTTCTTTCTTTTTTCTTTGTCCCATAGCAGGCCTCCTCTCTAAAATAATGCACTCTCCTTATCTACCTTCCGTATCATAAAGTTGACCACTACCACCATAACGAAGCCTACAGCCGACTGGTACAGATTGGCCGCCGCCGACATACCGATGTCTCCTGTTTCCTTTAAGGCCCGGTAAATATAGGTATCAATCACATTGGTTGTGGAAAACAGGGGGCCTGAATTTCTTGGAAGCTGATAAAACAGGCCAAAGTCTGAAAAGAAAATCCTCCCAATTGCCAGAGTCACCAATACCAGCATCATCGTTTTCAGACAGGGAATCGTAATATGCCTGATCTGCTGCCATTTGGTTGCCCCATCCATCAGGGCCGCTTCATAGTAATCGTTGGGAATCCCTGTTAACGCTCCCATATACATTATGGTAGAATATCCCACCGTCTTCCAAACCTCAAAAACAATAATAATCAACGGCCACCACTGACTTTTCACATACCAGCTTACCGGTGCTTTTCCCCAACTGAGTAGAAGGCGATTCAGCAGCCCATTATCCGTACTCAAAAAAGCGTAAGCCACAAAGGATACCGCAACCCAGGATAGGAAATAAGGAGCGATGTAGATACTTTGAAACAGCTTTGCTCTTTTTTTATGTAAAAGCTCATTCAAGACAATGGCAAAGGTAACTGCAAAAATCACATCCAGGGCAATAAAAGTAAGATTATACAACAGCGTGTTGCGGGTAATGATCCATGCATCGGATGATCGGAATAAAAATTTGAAATTATCCCAGCCGACGAACCTGCTGCCAAAAATTCCATCCCGCACATTAAATCGTTTAAAGGCCAGTATGATTCCGCTCATTGGTAAGTACTTAAACACCAGCATCAGCACGATTCCCGGTAATGCCATCAGGGTAAGGGGTATACTTTTTTTCAGGTCAATCACCCGTTTTCGCCAGCTTCTTTTCCTTTGTGACAGGCTTTTTCTTTCTTTCAACGGCTTTCTTCTCCTCCTTTTCCCACCCGCTTTCGATAGCCTCATTATAAATTTATGCCTTTTGGTTCACAAGAAGATAAATTTTAACTGAGGTTTATTTTTTTTACCGGTTATTTAAAAATTTTTGAAAATGGGGTAAAATGGTAAACGAAAATAACAAATATACCGGATTGGAGGGTGTTTCCATGAACATTATGCTTGTAGATGACGATCGGTATGTACTGGAAGGATTAAAAAAACTACTGAACTGGAATGCCTTTTGCGGCAGACTGACTGCCACAGCAAGTAACGGTGCCGAAGCCTTGGAACTGTTCATCTCCTGCCGCCCGGATGTCATCATCACCGATATTAAAATGCCGGTGATGGACGGTATTTCCCTGGCCTGCCATGTTCATGAGCAATCCCCGGATATTACCATTATTCTTTTAAGCAGCTATGGGGAATTTGAATATGCCCAGAAAGCAATTCAATACAAGGTGGCAAGTTATATTCTAAAGCCCATTACCAAAGAGAAGGTCAACGAGCTTCAACTGCTTTTAGAAGATCTTTATCACAGACGAACCCATCAAAAGGAAGAATTTTTAAGTAATTGGAAGCCTAATTTCGAGGAAACCATCATGGCTGCCTTAAGAAATCAGGATATAAAAATGTTTGATGACTTTTTTGCCTCCTGCCACTTCCACGAAAAGCTTGACAGAGATACCTCTAACGCCTATGGTATACAGCTAATCAATTTTCTCTATCTCTACCTGTCGGATTTACA
>JBJELR010000040.1:0-4456 GCA_051879255.1 Lachnospiraceae bacterium
TATAGCTTATCAATCGTTTTTCCGGAGCGAAGGGCCTCGATTACGGCATTCCTTCCTTCTATCGTAAATTCCTGAGTTCTCATCTTTACCTCATTTCTTGTATCGTTTCCAGGCATCTTACTCCCTCCTTAAACAGCTCCAGCAGTCTATCCTCCTGCCCTGTCAGATAAAGGTAGCCCATCAGAGCCTCCAGACCGGTAGCTTTGCGATAGTCCAAAACGGTGGCATTCTTGGCACAGTTGGCCGATTTGGCGTTTCGCCCTCTTTTATATACTGCCAATTCTTCCTCTGTCAACCGTTCCTCCAAAGCCTCACCCATACGAGCCTGGGCGGTAGCGTTCACTATCCGGCTTTTTTTCTTATGCAGCTCATGAACCGGACGATTAGCTCTTTCTACCAGAATCGTACGGGCCATTAAATCAAAGATGCAATCGCCCACAAAGGCCAGATTCAGTGGACTTATGGTTCGAATATCCGTTTCCCTACAGTCAAATTCCTGCTTTAGTTTTTCCAATAGACTTCTTTCTTCCATTTCTCCTAGGCTCTCTTCCACTTCACCCCTTCGCGGGTATCCTCTAAAATAATGCCCTGCTCCAAAAGCTGATTACGAATCTCATCTGCCCGGGCAAAATTCTTTGCTTTTCTTGCCTCCTGTCTCTCTTGAATCAAGGCCTCAATATCCTGCTCGAGAATCTCTTTTTTGCTCTCCAAAATCAATCCGCAAATATCTGACATTTCTGTCAGTTCTTTGTATAGTCCCTCCACATAGGCTTTGGGGCTTTCGCTGCCTGCATGAGTATTGGAGAACTTTACCAGTTCAAAAATAGCTGCAATGGCATCTGCGGTATTGAAATCATCTTCCATGGCTTCTTCAAATTTCTCCAAAAAGCCCTCTGCCTCTTTTAAGGAAGCAGCTTCCTCCTCCTTCAGTGGCGTAGAAGTGGCTTTCTCCATCAACTCCCGAAGCCTTTCTGCTGCTGTTTTGATTCGCTCCAGCCCATTTTTAGCCGCCTCCATCAAATCGGCAGAAAAATTCAGAGGGCTGCGGTAGTGAGCCGAGAGCATGAAAAAGCGTAATACCTGCAAATCATACTTTTGGGCAATATCTCTTACCGTAAAAAAGTTTCCTGCAGACTTGGACATTTTCTTATTATCGATGTTTAAAAACGCATTATGCATCCAGTAGCGGGCAAAGGTCTTCCCATTGGCTGCCTCTGACTGGGCAATCTCGTTTTCATGGTGGGGGAAAATCAGGTCCTCTCCGCCGGCATGAATATCAATTTCCTCACCCAGATATTTTCTGCTCATTACGCTACATTCAATGTGCCACCCCGGACGGCCGTCACACCAGGGTGAATGCCAGGCAGGCTCCCCTGCTTTTTTCGGTTTCCAGAGCACAAAATCCAGAGGATCCTCCTTCTGCTGTTCACCGGATACCAGAAGGGAACGGTTTCCTCCCTGTAAATCATCCAGATTTTTGTGGGACAGCTTTCCGTATCCCTGAAAGCTTCTGGTCCGATAGTAAACGGTTCCGTCTGCTGCCGGATAAGCATATCTTTTTTTAATCAAAGTAGAAATCATATCCACCATACCGTCTATCTCATTGGTTGCCAAAGGATGTACAGTGGCAGGCTTCACATTCAGCCCCTCCATATCCTTTTTGCATTCCTCAATATAGCGTTCGGAGATTACCTGGGAATCCACGCCCTCCTCCATGGCCTTCTTAATGATTTTATCGTCCACATCCGTAAAATTAGAGACAAAATTCACCTCCAGCCCCTTATATTCCATGTACCTTCTGACCGTATCAAAAACAATCATGGGGCGGGCATTTCCAATGTGAATCAGATTATATACGGTGGGACCGCAAACGTACATCTTTACCTTTCCTTCCTCCAAAGGAATAAATTCTTCTTTTTGCTTCGTCAGCGTATTATAGATTTTCATATTTCCTCCATTCCTGTCATTCTTTTGTTTTTTGTTTTCGTCTCATCTGCCTTACTTCTTCCTCCAGCTCCAACAGCCGATTGGTCAAAACGCTGTTGGCATGCTGAAGATTACTGATATCCTCTTTTACCGGGTCAGGAAGATCCTGATCCAGGGTCTCCTGGGGATAAGCCATATTATACCGCTTAACCACCCTTCCCGGCACACCTACTACCGTAGAATTGGGCGGCACCTGAGTCAGTACCACACTTCCTGCTCCGATTTTGGAATTATCTCCTATGGTAAAAGACCCCAATACCTTTGCCCCGGCACTGATCATCACATTATTGCCAATGGTGGGATGTCTTTTCCCCTGTTCCTTGCCGGTTCCTCCCAGCGTAACTCCCTGATAGAGAGTACAATTATCTCCAATAATTGTGGTTTCTCCGATAATCACTCCATTTCCATGGTCAATGAACAGTCCCTTGCCAATCTGTGCTCCCGGATGTATTTCTATTCCTGTTTTTCGTACTGCCCTCTGGGAAATTAATCGGGCTAAAAAATAATGCTTTTTCAAATATAGCTTATGGGCCAGTCGATAATGAAGCATAACCTTAAAGCTGGGATATAAAAAAACCTCCCAGGGAGAATGGATTGCTGCGTCCCTCTCTTTAATCAAAGCAATTTCTTCCCGAATATATTTAATCATTCCCATATGCTCACCTCCTATCCTGATGCCGGCAAATATTTTCCCACCGGCTATGTATAAGAACCCGTTTTCCAAAAAGAAAAAACTTCATCTCATTAGAGACGAAGTTATCCGCGGTTCCACTCTAGTAAGGATCTTACGATCCTCTCTCAATACCTTTAACGCAGGCTAAACGTATCCGGCTACTTTCCTTTCACCGAATCAGCTCCCGAAGGCACTTCCATTTCTTTCCTGCCAAGGATGCTTTCAGCCGCCGGCATCCCCTCTCTGTCACATTCCCGAAATGTACTTTTTCGTTCCTCGCTTTTTTCTATACGAACCTTTCCCTGCTCTATGGCATAAGGGAAATTTAGATTCTGTTGAAATTACATCTACTTTAGCATATGCAAATCCTGAATTTTTGTCAATAGCTTAGACGATTTCATTAAGAAAAGCACCTTGAATCAGATGAGGCGTCAGTTCGCTGATGGTCATGTAGACCTCTGCTGCCCTTACCTCCTTCTGCCGGCTTACCCGACTTCCAAAGGGCGTTATTTCCCAAAGATACAGGCCTTCATTCCAGGGCAGCAAAGGATCCTCCACATCGATCAGCACTGCTCTGTTCTCCGGACTTTTCACCAGCTTCATCATTTCCTCCAGATGAATGATCCGGGCCATAATAATCGGCTTTTTCTCCTCTTTTTCCTCCAGAAAAGGAAAGCTTGAGGGCACCGTCTCCAGCATTTCCTGAATGGCTATCTCCCGGCCTTCCCTGGCATATAGGAAAAAGCCCTTCAATTCCCCCTCCTTTTCCAGCAAAAAAATATCTCCGTTTTGAGCCTGAAGCTCAGCCAGTTGTCGCTCATAGTAACGTCCGTCTCTTTTGACATAAATCTGATGCTGCTTTTTCAAGCAATGGTTGGCATAGTCTGCCAGCTTTTCAAAGAGTCCTAAGGCGCCTTCTCCTAAACTCCTGCACCTTCCGCTTAAGCTGCTTAATTCCTCTCCTTCGCTTCCGGTATACGGCGCCTTTTGGGGCTCCCCTTTTCCTATTCCGCCTGCTGTCCCACATTCTTCTGCTTCTGCCGCCTTAAGCCTTACCTGGGGATTAGACAGCTTACCTTCCACCCTCAGACTTTTAGAAGTACCCATTAAGGGTTCCAACACGTTAATGGGAAAATCGGGGTCACGAAAGCTCCACTGAGGCCGTTCATAAACATAGGAAAAATCGAAGGGCTCATAAATGGCAGGGTTTGCCGGCATAAGAAACGTAAAGGGCAGCTTTTCCTTATACATATCCTGCATGGCCTCCATTAACAGTGCGGTCATTCTCCCTTTATGACGGAATTCCTCTCTGGTTGCCACACCCACAAGATAAGACAGCTCCTTTATTTTATCCTGAATTTGAACCGGATAGGGGGTACGAAACAGCATAGCCTCATAAGGTGCCTCTCCGGTTACATAGGCAATATTATCTGCCGCCTTCTTTTCATAATAATAATCCACGAACTTTCGGGAATCCTCTTGAAAAACACTTTCCCAGAGTTCTCTTGTGGATTTGCATTCCGCTCCTGTTAATTTGGTAATTTCCATGTTCTTCTCATCTTTCCTTTTTCGGCCTTTGGGGCCTTAAGTATTTTATCTGCTACTACTCCGGTGGGATTCTTCACCGCTTAATTCTATTCCTATGCTTTGCAGCAGCCGGTGCAGCTTCCACAGCTTCGGCTGTCCGGATTTTCATCAAAAAGCCTGGTTGGGCTGTTAAGCAGACAGATAGCCTGGGCTGAGATTCCTGCTCCTTCTCCCGTAAAGCCCATACCTTCTTCGGTGGTTGCCTTTACA
>JBJELR010000041.1:0-4447 GCA_051879255.1 Lachnospiraceae bacterium
AATATACATGGTACCTGCGCTGCTGGTATTTTTGTACGGAGAAGAATATCTGGTAGAAGGAATTACCTACCAGGGTGGAATTAAAGGATAGGAGAGCCGACTGGCGGAAGGTGAGGAAAACAATGAACGAAGAAAAGAAACGAAACAGAAAGGACTGGATTAAAAATATTGCCATTATCTTTCTGTCCATTATGCTGGTATTAACCTTTTTCTCCAACACCATTATGAATTATTCCCTGCCGGAAGTGGCTACGGCTACGGTGGAGCCGGGAACCGTTACGGCCAAAATCCGGGGAACGGGAACACTGGTGGCAGAGGATCCTTACAAGGTCACGATCAAGGAAAGTCGGGTAATCTCCAGTGTGGCAGTAAAGGAAGGGGATACAGTGGAAAAGGACCAGATATTGTTTTATCTGGAGGATAAGGAAAGTGAGGAGCTGCTTAAGGCAGAGGCAGAGCTGGATGCACTGATTCTTGCCTACTCCACCACGCTTTTAGCCGGTGAAATTTCCAACCAGTCCTATCAGAATATTCAAAATGGGAACATTTCCAGTAATGGAGACTACCAGGCCAGAATCACAGCAGCGAAGCAAAAGGTGACGGATATGCAGGCTACGGTGGATAGCCTGATCCGGCAGATTGCCATCAGTAGCACAGATTCTACTGCTGCCATAGATAAGAATACAGCGTTGGAAAATGCAAAAACAGCATTGAGGAATGCGGAAAGCGCAAAATCTGCGGCAGAACAGGAAAGAACAGCGGCAAAAGCACGACTGGATGCCATGGTGGAAGCAAATAAAAATCTGGGCAGTATGGAGAGTCTGCAGTCGGCAGTTAACAGCGCGGTAACAGAGGAAGGAACGAAAAAGGTTATTTTTGATAATGCTGAGCTGAAATTTTTTACCAGAATTGATCCTGCAGGCGGAGCAGGCCGGGCGGCAAATGACGAGTTTGCCACACAAATGGTCAGTGACAGTGAATATGTGGGCAGACTGAGCCGGGAAATAGAGGCTCTTACCGATGATCCGACAGGAGATCCATCGGATATACCAAATGAAGGGGGAACAGGATTTTTATCCAAGCGCCAGGCAGCGGTGAGGGAACTGCAGGAGCTTCAGGAGGCCTACAAGCAGTACCTGTCTGCCCAGGATGCCCGGAAAGCGGCTGAACAGGCGGTTACACAGAAAGGCAGCTATACCGATCAACTGAATGCGGCACAAGCCGACTATAATAATGCTTCTACCAATTATAACAACGCCAAGAATCGTTATGATGAAAGTAACGCTCTGGTAAACAGTTTAAGCAATGAAGTAAATGCCAATACTGCGGATCAAAATAAGCAGAAGGCGGATTTGGAGATTCGTAAGGCAGATGCAGAAGCAGCCTTGGCTACGGCTAAAAATGAACTTACCCAGCTTCTTACCGATGTCAGCAAGGAGCTTAATCTGTCTAACCAAAACAGTCAAATCAAGGATAAGCAGGAAGAAGTGGCCAGGCTTCGCGAGAAGGCTACCGGAAGTACGATTGTTGCCCCGGTGGCAGGTAAGGTGACAAGCATCAGCAAGACGGCGGGAGAAACCACCACACCGGAGGAAGCAGTGGCCATCATGCAGCCGGAGGGGAAAGGCTATAGCCTCAGTTTTTCCGTAACCAATGATCAGGCACAGAAGGTTTCCGTAGGCAACGTGGCTGAACTGCAAAATTCCTGGTATTACGGAGAGATAAAGGCAACACTGTCAAGTATCCGTCCGGATACGGAAAATCCGGGACAGAAGAAGCTGCTGAAATTTGATGTTACCGGGGATGTACAGGCAGGACAAAGTCTCAGCCTGTCCGTTGGTCAAAGAAGTGCCAGCTATAATCTGGTGGTACCTAACAGTGCAGTCAGAGAAGATAAAAATGGAAAATTCATTCTCATCGTAGAGTCTAAAAACTCACCCCTTGGTAACCGATATGTGGCAACCAGAGTGGATGTGGAGGTATTGGCCTCTGATGACCTGAATACGGCAATCAATGCAGCACTTTATGGTTATGAATATGTCATTACTACCTCAACGAAGCCGGTAGAGGCTGGAAAGCAGATACGTCTGGCAGATAATTAAATGGAATAAAAATGCTTAGAAGTGGAGGTAGCACTTATTTATTTAAGGAGTAGCGCAAGTAAGACTTGCACTATGCATGGGGATTACAATGAAAAAATTCATTAAACAAATCTCCCTCAAGCAAATTTTATGGGCCGGTGCAGGTATTCTGTGTCTTGTGTTAATCGGTTTAATCAGCCTGCTGGAGGGAGTACTGAAAAACGGCCTGTATGATCAGCAGATGGCAAAGCGCTGGTCAGAGAAAAAGAATGTGGCACAGATTAGCTGCTTTTTTGCAGAAGGTGAGGTCACCGAGCAAAGTTACTTTATGGCCATAGGAAAGGCTGTGGATAAAGCCCTTCAGGAAGCCAATATTGTTTCAAAGAAGGAGAATGCCAGATTATGGATTGATGCAGTCAGCAGACCCGGCAAGGTAACCTTAAGTAATGGTTCAAAATCCATGGAATTGGATGCAGTGGGTATTCAGGGAGAGTTCTTTCAGTTTCACCCCCTGCGGCTGCTGGAAGGTGCCTTTTTTGGACCGGACAGTATGCTGCAGGATGGAATCGTTATTGATGAGGATGCCGCCTGGCAGCTTTTCGGCTCTAATGATGTAGCCGGTATGCAGGTGATGATCGGTCAGGTTCCCCATTATATTACGGGTGTAGTCCGAAGGGAAACCGGCAGACTGGTGGAGGCGGCAGGTTTGGGAAAAAGTGTCTGCTATCTGAATCTGGAGCACCTGGAACGGTATGGAAAGGTAACGGGAGGCTATTGCTATGAAATGGTTCTTCCTAATCCGGTGAAGGGCTTTGCTCTTTCTACAGTGTCCAAGGCAGCAGGAGCAGAGGGGAAAGAAATGGAACTTCTGGAAAATACCGGCCGCTATGGACTTCTCCCCCTGCTTAAGGTAATTGGGGGTCTGGGAACCAGAAGTATGTCAAAGAACCGTATAGCCTATCCCTATTGGGAAAATCTGGCAAGGGGTTATGAGGACATATTTGCCCTCACGCTGATGCTGAAACTGGTATTATGGATTCTGCCCTGTGTCCTGACCATAATTGCTCTTGTCCGATTATGGAAAAGAAAAACCTGGACATTAAAAAAAGGGTATCAGCAGTTGGCAGACTGGATATATGATTATGAGGTAAAACATCACAAGAAAAAGAAGAGTGCCAAAAAGGCACCGGAATGGAGGAAAAAGTGAAAAAGAAATGGAAACGATTAGGGGCTGTATTTGCCCTGTCTATGCTACTGGCAGCCTGTGGAAATAAAGAAGGTGGGGAAGAACAGACTTCTGCGACAGCGGCTGTTTTTGATAAAAATAGTGTTTATCGTGAGCAGGAGATTAAGTTCGGAGAAAGCTACAGCGATTTAATTCAATTCAGCGTAACGGGAGATACCCTGTATCTGGAAGGCTATCAGTATTCCGGCTCCGAAATGACCGAAGAAGAAACAGAAGAAGGCACAGCAACGGAAGAAATGCCCCCTTCCACATTAGCCATTACTGCTTATGATTTTGAGGGAAATCAGAAAAATCAGACAAAGCTGTCCATTCCCGGCAACAGCAGTCCCGGTGTCTTTACCGTTGACAGCAAGGGAAATATTTATTCTGTTCATATTATCTATTCTGATGAGGAATCAGGCTTTAATGCGAATAAGGTTTATCTTGGCGGCTATACACCGGAGGGAGAGGAACTGTTTCAGGTATGGCTGAATGAAGAGCAGAAGAATGAGGATTTTTATTACGTTAACCAAATGTTCCTGGTTAATGAAGACAGTCTGATTCTGGAAACGGGTACAGGAATCGAGATTTATGACCTTTTAGGGAAGCGGCTTAATCAGTTGGAAAAGAAGAATAATGAAGATAGCCGTTTGGTAAAGATCAGAGAGAATCAATTTGCCCTGTTGATAAACGGCGGTGAAGAATTTACCTATCAGACATTAGATATAGAGACCGGACAAAGGGGTGAAGCAGCACCTATACCCTTTAACTATTATATGTACAGCACCTTTTCCGGAAAATATTATGATCTTTATTTGGCGGATGAAAAAGGGATCTACGGGTTTAATTTCGGAGATGAGCAGCTTACCACGATAATGGATTACATTTCTTCTGATTTTGCCAGCTATGGAATCTCCAATATGGAGGTTTTGGATGAGGAAAGGATGCTGCTTTACTATTTTAGTGAGGAAGGCAGCAAAATAGGGATATTCAAAAAGGTGCCGGCAGAGGAAATCGGAGAAAGAACGCTGCTGACTCTGGGCTGCTTCTATCTGGATGGAGATGTGAAGAACCAGGTGGTGGAATTTAATAAAAAAAGCACTACTCATAGAATCAGTGTGATAGACTACTCTACCTATAA
>JBJELR010000042.1:0-4440 GCA_051879255.1 Lachnospiraceae bacterium
TATATGGGCTTCTTTCCTGATCTTATCCTGGCATGGTTCGTGGGCATCAAAAACCGCCGCACAAAGGAAGCCGTCATCCTTTGCTGTTTTGAGCGCATGATAGGCATCCTCAAAAACGATGGTTTCCTTTTTTTCTGTATGCAAATACTTCTGTGCTTCACGATAGATATGGGGTGTTCCTTTTCCGTACCCTACAGATTCGCAAGTGAATAGTTCAGAAAAATAATTCCTTATTCCGCATCGTTTAAGGGCCGCCTCTACCAAATACCTGCTGCTTGCTGTAGCAACGCACATTTTTACCTTTCTGATCTCTAACTGGCGAAGAAATTCGGCAACATCTTTTTTCAGGGGGACTGTGTGAATATAGTAATTGGCTATCATCTCATTTATCCCATCTACGATTTCTTCTACTGTAAGCGTAATACCATAATGCTTTATATAATATTCGGCAGCCTGCTTCAACGTAAAGGTTTTAAAGACTTCTGCCAGATTTTCCTGGGGTTCCCTACCCAGGAAACGAAGATAATCTTCGCCTATACTATCCCAAATGTCCATTGAATCGAGCAGGGTTCCATCAAGGTCAAATATTGCTCCACTAATCATAGAGAAACCACCTTTTGAGTCAGCTCCTTTAATTGGGCAGCCGCACTTTTTATATCATCAGCAGCAAAGATGGCACTGATCACCGCAACCCCGCAGATTCCGCTGTGTGAAAGTTCTAAAATATTGTGTCTGCCTATCCCACCGATGGCAACAACAGGAATCTTTACCGCTTCGCAGATGGCTTTCAGGGTTTGATAATCAACCTGATCGGCATCAGCCTTTGAGTCGGTTTGAAATACCGCACCTACTCCAAGATAGTCCGCACCTTGCTTTTCGGCAAGGATAGCCTGTTCCGTGGTTTGTGCCGATACGCCCAGAATTTTATCTTTTCCAATTAATGAACGAACATTTCCAGCCTCCATATCACTTTGACCAACATGAACACCATCTGCATCGATTTTGCAGGCAAGCTCTACGTTATCATTAATCACAAAAGGAACCCCATACCTGTGGCAAAGCTCCTTGATTTCGATGGCTTCTTTTAAAAATGCTTCCTCATCTAATTCTTTTTCACGGAGCTGAACAAAAGTCACTCCTCCCTGTAAAGCTTCCTCCACTTGTTCATATAAGGTCCGCTCTCCAAGCCAGGATCGATCCGTTACCGCATAGATAAGCAGATCTTTTTTATCGCACTTCATATTTTGCTCCTTTGTTCAAAGCTTCGGCATCCATATGATAAATAGCATCAATAATCCGATTTCGATATGTAGAATTACCTTCCCCTGCTTTCATTGCGGCATATCCAATTTCACCCGCAAGACCCATAGCACAGACGGCAGCAGCAACTGCTTCTGCTTTATGGTTCGGATTAGCGACGGCATAGGCCGTAGCCATACCGGAAAGCTGACAGCCTGTTCCCGTAATCTTACACATTTCCTGCCGGCCATTACGAATTACATAACACTTTTTAGTATCAGCAACAAGGTCGATTGCTCCGGTAATAGCAATAACCGCATCTGCTTTAGCCGCAAATTCCTTGGCAAAAGCCACCATATGATCAAGATTTTCTTCCGTCACTGTGTCAGCGGCATCCGCATCTACCCCTTTGGTTGTTTTGCTGCCAAGAGCCAGGGTTTTGATTTCTGAAATATTCCCTCTGATAATATCAAATTTCACCTTTTCCATCAGTTCCACTGCCGTATTGGTACGAAGTCCGCTTGCCCCTGCACCAACAGGGTCAAGCAGGACGATGTGACCAAGTTCATTTGCCTTTGCTCCAGCAACAAACATTCCCTCTATACTTCTTTTATTCAGTGTCCCGATATTGATGTTTAAGCCACCACAAATAGCTGTGATTTCAGCCACATCTTCAGGCTCATCCGACATAATCGGACTGGCGCCGCAGGCCAGCAGAACATTTGCCACATCGTTTACCGTTACATAGTTGGTAATGTTATGTACCAAGGGGGCAGTTTTTTTCACATTTTCCAGACATTTTCCAAGCATTTTTACCTCTTTCTCCGATTTTCCCGGTTCCTATAATCAATTATCCAGCTAAAAATGCCGAAGCAATAAAAAAGAAGTCACCGATCCGGCAACTTCCAAATGAATCCATATTGTTCAGGCATCCCTACGTTGGCATTATCCAAATCAGGTTAATGGGTCGAAGGTCATACCTTCCTCTCAGCCTGTACTACAAGCTCCCCGCTGTTTAATTGTCAAATTTAATTTATAATTTTCAGCCATAAAAGTCAAGTATTTTATAAACAAGTTTTGTCAATATTTCTTTTTTTCCTCTAATTCTCCATAAATCTGGTGATAGTTTTCATAGCGGATTCTGCTGATGTCCCCCTCTTTCAGCGCCTCTTTAACCCCACAGTCCGGCTCATGGGTATGGCTGCAGGGGATGAAGCGGCAATGCTGACGATAGGGTTCAAATTCCGGATAAAAGCTTTCCAGTTCTTCCTTCTTCAGATTAAAGACCGAAAGAGAGGTGAAGCCCGGAGTATCCAGAATAAAGCTATTCTCATCAATGGGAATAAGCTCTGAATGGCGAGTGGTATGCTTTCCCCGCTGGATTTTTTCACTTATCGCACCGGTTTCCATACTGATCCCTGTTTGCAGTCCGTTAATCAGTGAGGATTTACCCACGCCGCTGGGGCCTGCCAGGGTAGTTATTTTTCCTAAAAGAGCCTCTCTTAACTCCGCCAGCCCCATCCTGCTTTTTGCACTGATAAAAAACATTGGACATCCACTTTTTTCATAAAAGCTTCCGATTTCAGCCAGTCTTTCTTCTTCCACTAAATCAGCCTTATTAAAGGCCAGAATACAGGACAGCCCTTTTTGCCTCATCATCAGCAAAAAACGGTCCAACAGATTGAAATTGGGCTTGGGGCTGGTTAAGGCAAACATTACTAATGCCTGATCAATATTGGCCACCGCAGGGCGAATCAGTTCATTCCTTCTTTCCAGAATATCTTCAATATTTCCTGTTTTTTCTTCTTCGTCCAAAAGGGTGACGAATACCCGGTCCCCTACCAAAGGCTTTACTTTATTTTTACGGAATATCCCCTTGGCCTTACACTCCAGGGTCCCTACTCCCGGGACAAAAACATAGTAAAAGCCGGCTATTCCTTTAACAATCCTTCCCTCCATGGGTTATTCCTTCGCAAATCTTACTGCGCGATTTATCCTGCGTTCTTCAGTCCCCCCCGGGATGGTTACTATCTCTCCGGCCTCATTGGTTGTGGTTGTGCCAGGCAAAGTAACCGTATAGACAAAGGTAATTATTCCATCCTCTGCGCCCTTAATCCCGGTGACGTTTAAATTTAAGGGAAAGGCTGTCGCTGTCGTACGATGAATCTCTACACCGGCAGAAGTAGAAAGAATGACGGTGGTCTCTGTACCGGACACATAATCTCCATCTTCTTCTCCCGGTCCTGCAATATTTCCCACAAAGCTATAGGTATTCTCTCCCACACCTACACTGACTTTTAAGTCGATGGCTGTGCCCCCATCCACATAAGCTCCCACAGAATAACTCTGATAGCAGACCATATCCACCAGAGTAGGGTCATCGTTGGTGGTCTGGGTAATTTCTCCGGGTCTTAGCCCGGCCTCTGTCAGCGTAACCACTGCATCCATTTCACTAAGTCCTATCACATTAGGCACCCTTACCTGGGTCTGCTCCTTACCAAGACTTACCCGCAGAGTCACCCTTTCTCCACTGGCAAGCTGCGTTCCTGCCTTTGGATTTTGGGAAACTACATTGCCATTTTCAATATTTTCGGAGAAAACCTCCTCCTTTACTACCTCATATCCACTCTGCTTCAGCTTGGCAGAAGCCTCTGCAAAGGGCCATCCTTCTACATTGGGAAGACCTACCGTATCTTCTCCACTTAAAAATCCACCGGTTTCATTTTCTGTCTGATCAGCTTGAGAGGATGGTTCCCTGCCTTCCTCAGTCTTTGGCTTATCATTTCCCGAAGGAAAAACCCCCATAGTCCTTCCTACCAGAAAGATGACAATTACCCCGATAATAATTGCTGCAATAACGGCCAAAATGGCGATGATTTTGTCCATTCTGGGGTCGTAATCCTCATCCTCCTCATCTTCCTTTGACTCGTTTAGCTTTACGGCCTTTGCCTTCTTCTTTCGGCTTCTCTCCTCCTCCACTTCCTTTCTGAGACGAATGGAATCCCCGGTAACACTGCTTCTTTTTTGCACCTGCTGCTTGATTTCCTTAACATCCCTGGCACTGATTACTCTGGTGAAAGCATCCTCATCCGGATCGGCCATTTTCACAAAATCCTCATCCGGTGTCATCAATGACCGTTTTAAGTCCTCCGTCAGCTCTCCCATAGACTGGTAACGTCTGTCGGGGCTTTTTTGTGTGCA
>JBJELR010000043.1:0-4434 GCA_051879255.1 Lachnospiraceae bacterium
GGCGGACGTGAGGATGTATGGGAGCCTCAGGAAGATGTTTATTGGGGTTCTGAAACCTCATGGCTGGGGGATGAGCGTTATACCGGAGACAGAAAGCTGGATAATCCTCTTGCTGCAGTTCAGATGGGATTAATCTATGTAAATCCGGAAGGTCCTAATGGAATGCCGGATGCAATTGCTTCTGGTAAAGATATTCGTGTAACCTTTGGCCGTATGGCGATGAATGATGAGGAAACAGTTGCTTTAATTGCAGGTGGTCATACCTTTGGAAAAACTCATGGAGCAGGACCTGCAACCAACGTAGGACCGGAACCGGAGGCTTCATCTATAGAAGATATGGGATTAGGCTGGAAAAATACATATGGCAGTGGTAAAGCCGGAGACACCATAACCAGTGGAATTGAAGGAGCCTGGAAACCCAATCCGACAACCTGGGATATGGGTTATCTGGAAACCCTGTTTAAATATGACTGGAATCTGGTAAAAAGTCCTGCAGGTGCTTATCAGTGGGTACCTACTGATCCTAATGCCTCCAATGATGTAGAAGATGCACATGATCCTACAAAACGTCATGCACCCATTATGACAACGGCGGACTTAGCGCTGAGAATGGATCCGATTTATGGACCGATTGCAAAGAGATATCTGAATAACCCTGAGGAATTCCAGGATGCTTTTGCACGTGCATGGTTTAAATTAACCCATCGTGATTTGGGACCACGTTCCTGCTACCTGGGTTCTGAGGTTCCTACAGAGGAGTTAATCTGGCAGGATCCGGTGCCGGCAGTGGATCATGAATTAATCAATGAAAAGGATATAGAAGAACTAAAGGCTAAGCTTTTAGCCTCCGGCTTATCCGTATCTTCACTTGTTTCTACAGCATGGGCATCTGCTTCCACCTTTAGAGGCTCTGATAAACGGGGCGGTGCAAACGGAGCACGTATCCGTCTTGCTCCTCAGAAGGATTGGGAGGTAAATCAGCCGGAGCAGCTTAGTAAAGTATTGGAAGTAATGGAAAAAATCCAAACCGAATTTAATGCCGGACAGCAGGGAAATAAAAAGGTTTCCCTGGCAGACCTTATTGTATTGGGAGGTTGTGCAGGAATTGAAGAAGCAGCGAAAAAAGCCGGATATACCATTACTGTTCCTTTTATTCCCGGAAGAACGGATGCAGTTCAAGAACAAACAGATGTTCGCTCATTTACTTCTCTAGAACCTAAAGCAGATGGATTCCGTAACTATTGCAAGGAAAAATATCCGGTTTCCGAGGAAGAACTTCTGGTGGATAAAGCACAGCTATTAACTCTTACGGCTCCTGAAATGACTGTTCTGATTGGTGGTATGCGTGTGTTGAATACCAATTATGGCGGGACTAAGGACGGTGTCTTCACTGATAGGCCGGAAACCCTTACAAATGACTTCTTTGTCAATCTGTTGGATATGGGAACCGTTTGGAAGCCTACTTCAGAAGCCGGAGATGCCTTTGAAGGACGTGACAGAGCTACCGGTGAATTAAAGTGGACGGCAAAGCGCACTGATCTCATCTTTGGCTCAAACTCTGAGCTTAGAGCCATTGCAGAGGTATATGCATGTGATGATGCAAAGGAAAAATTTATTCAGGACTTTGTGGCAGCATGGAATAAAGTAATGAATGCAGATCGGTTCGATATAAAATAACTGAATAGCTAAAAGAAAGGCCCGGATAGTTACTTCCGGGCCTTTTGAACTCATACAGCTAAAACAATTAGTTATCTAAAATCATTTTTAAAGCATCTTCAAGAGCATCTTCACTAATTGCTCCTATCGCATAGGCTTCAATTTCTCCTGCTATATTAATGAGATAGGTGGTGGGAATAGAATAAATCCCGTAAGTACGAGCTCCGTCACTTTCACGATCAAAGAAAACAGGAAAAGCATAGCCCTGCTCATTAATATAGGAAGTCGCTTTCTCCTGGGTTTCCTGGTAACCATCGGTAAGATTTACCATCATAAACTGGACATCTTCTCCATATGCTGCGTATAGATTGTTGAATCCGGGCATTTCACTTTTACAAGGGCCACACCAGCTGGCCCAAAAATTAAGTACCACAGGCTTACCCACAAAATCCGATAATTTTACTTCATTACCGGAGGCATCATAAACCGTAAAATCCGGTGCAGGCTGCAGCTCATCAGAGGAAGTACTTTGTGGCTGGTCAGGGGCAGCAGTTTCACCAGTGGAAGTATCTTCATTCTGCTCAGAAGCAATATTTTCTTCAGAGATGACTTTGGAATTACCATTACCGGAGCTGTTTTTTAAAACAAAGGAATTACCTTGCAGATCCTTAGTCAGGTACTGGTAGAGAAAACCGGCACCTCCAATTAATAGTACAAATCCAAGGATAATGATAATAGCGATACGATTATTTTTCATAGCTTATCTCCATTTCTCTACCGAATCGGCAGCATAAAAGTATTTTCTAATATAGCCAATATTTTTGTTTAATAGTTTACAGAATAAATAAAAAACTTAACTTACACTTAAGAAACTTAAGAGCCGTCCCAGGGTACCGGTAGCCATCAAAATACCTACCAGGATTAAAAATAAGCCGGACAAACGATTGATTATTTGATAATTTCGTTTAATAAAATCAAAAGCGGTTTTTAGTCTTTGAATTAAAAGAGCACTGAGAATAAAGGGTATTCCAAGACCAAGAGAGTAACAAAGAAGCATAAGCATTCCAACTCCCGTCTGTCCCTGAGTTGAGGCCAGCATCAGAGCAGAGCCTAAAAATGCACCTACGCAGGGAGTCCAGCCTAAAGAAAAAATGATTCCAAAGAGCATTAGGGAAAAGAAATTCATATTATCTATTTTTAAAGAAAATTGGTTTCCCTTAAAAATATTTAATTTTAAAATACCTAAAAAATTTAGTCCAAAAACAATTACAATGGCTCCTGAAAGGAAATTTACTGTTTCTTGATGGGCAGTCAAAAAACCTCCCAAGGTTCCGGCTAAGGCACCCATAGAAACGAAGACAAGAGTAAAACCCAGAACAAAGCCCAGGGAACCTATAAGAGTTTTTCGAGTGTTTTTTGTCTCCCCGCCGGCAAAATAAGAAATATAAATGGGCAGCATAGGCAGAAGACAGGGAGAAATAAAGGTAATTATTCCTTCTAAAAAAGAGATAAACAAAAGCATATTCGTCTCCAAAATAGTAAAAAATTCTTGATATGAGAATACCCAGTCCATAGAGAAAAAACAGTGATAAAGTCACAAAATGTTTTTGCTTTCCGGACAGGATAGGGTATAATGGACAAA
Organism: Lachnospiraceae bacterium; assembly: GCA_051879255.1. Classification (GTDB taxonomy): domain Bacteria; phylum Bacillota; class Clostridia; order Lachnospirales; family Lachnospiraceae; genus SFDP01. The sequence continues at coordinate 3,299 of JBJELR010000043.1, forward strand.
GGAAAGGAACGAGAAAATGATAAAAGTAATTGCCAGTGATATGGATGGAACCCTTTTAAATCACGAACACAGCATTTCAGAAAGAACCAGAAAAACGATACAAAAGGCATGCCAGATGGGTTTTCGATTTATGATTGTAACCGGCAGAAATTTTGTCAGTGCCTGGCAGGAGTTACAGTATGCCAATCTGGAATGCGATTATATCTTGAGCAGTGGCGCCGAGATACGTAATTCCAGAAAGGAAATTATTTCAAAAATTAATCTTCCTCTTAAAGACTGCAGATTTGTGAATGAAGTCATGGAAAAGTATTCTATTGGCGGAATGTATTGTACCGAAGATAAAAACTATATGGTAGGAACAAAGCGGGAGATTGAAAAAGGCATTTTGGCATATCTTCATTTCTTCCATTCTAATTTAAGTATGGAGGAATTAAGAAAAACAAAGCTGTATGAGCAAATGTGGGAAAAAACAAAAGAGGTTTCTTCCTTTGAGGAACTTCTTCATCTGCAGCAGGACTTAAGTAAAATTTTTTTGGTTGACCAGGATATAGAGAAGCTGAAACGGATGAAAAAGGACCTGGAGAAGAATGGAGACTTAGCCGTTACCTCTTCTTTTATTAATAATTTGGAAATTACCAATATAAAAGCACAAAAAGGCCCCATTTTAAAAAAATATATTGAGTCTTTGGGCTATTCCATGAGTGAGGTTATGGCACTGGGAGACAGCTTAAATGATTATTCCATGCTACGTATGGACTTTGGTGCTACTATTGCCATGGCAAATGCGGATGAAGAAATAAAGGCTGTGGCTAAGTACATGACGAAATCTAATCAGGAAGATGGAGTGGCGATAGCCGTTGAAGAAATGATGAAGTATTATAAAATGTGGTAAAGAGAACAAGAAGAAAAAGGAAAGGAGGCAGAAAAATGGTAAAACACGTTATTATGTGGCAGTTAAAGGATGAATTGACCGACGAAGAAAAGATTACAGTAAAAAAAGGAATGAAAACCGGACTGGAAGGATTGAAGGGGCAGATTCCCGGACTTCTGGATATTGATGTCCGGATTGAAGGGCTGGCTACTTCTAATGTAGATGCGATGCTAAATATAACATTCTCTGACCAGGAGGCACTTAA
>JBJELR010000044.1:0-4421 GCA_051879255.1 Lachnospiraceae bacterium
TAAGCCGATCCTCAATGGCAATGGGGAGGTAAATGAATGTATTTATCTAAACAATCAGGAATACTGGACCATTAAAAATCTTGAGATTACCAATGATGCAGAGGTAGATGCGGGAGACAGACGAGGCATTTACATCCGCGGTGAAAACGGCGGAGAGTTAAACAGTATTCACATTAGTGACTGTGATATTCATGATATCAAGGGGGTTGTCTGGGGAAGTATTAAAGGACGTGGAGATCAGTATACTTGTGGGGGGATTCGAATCTGGATTTATGGAAATCAGTTCTGTAAGTTTGATGATTTGAAGATTGAAAACTGTAATTTTTGGCATAGTACGGGAATGGCAATCAATATGCAGTCAGACTATGCAGCAGCCAGTTTAAGTGATAATTCCAGAAAATCCACTAATGTGGTTGTACGTAATGTTTATACCAGTGATATTGGCGCCAGTGCAATTATTATGGGAGACTGTCAGGGGCTATTGGTGGATCATGTAGCAACCATGGACAACGGATTTTATATTGATGATTATGCCATCGGAGTAATGGTTCCTAATTTTGAAATTCGTACCTATGACTGTATTTATCAGTACTGTGAGGTGGCAAGGCAGCCCTGGTCCAATGATGGAATGGCATGGGATGTGGATTGGGGAAATGGAGGAACTCATATTTACCAATACAACTACTCTCATGAAAATCCCAATGGGGTATATATGCTTTGCAATGCTTATGAGGCAGCCCAGGGCTGTCAGGTAATTTTCCGGTATAATATCAGCCAGAACGATGGAACCGGAAAATTCCGCCATTCTGCAGGAAGCGGAACCAATGACTTATTTTATAACAATACTATTTACAATGAAGAAGGCGGTGTGGAAATCAGCGGTGGAAGGGGCTGGAAATTTTACAACAATATTTTTGATGTAACGGGCCAGGCCTCCTATGGAAACTGCGTATATGACTATAACTGTTATTCCGGAAACGAGGGCCCCTCCACAGATGTCAACAAGGTGCTTGGCAATCCGAAATTCAGCTATCCCGGAGGAGGTGACGATGGGATTGAAACGGCAGATGCCTACAAGCTGCTTTCCGGCTCCCCATGTATCGATGCAGGAATGGTAGTGGAAAATAATGGAGGACTTGATTTTTTTGGAAACGGGCTGTATAATGGCAGGCCCGATATCGGGGCTCATGAGGTAACCCCGGGAGAAGCAAAGGCAACAGAGAGAGCAAAGATTATTTCCTATGATGATTCGACCAAAGGAGAGGGAATAGGGCAGTTTAAGTATACGGGAAGCTGGAGCAGAGAAGATAAGGCATTTGGCTATGAAAAAGGGATACACAAATCCAACACAGTAGGAGATACGGCTGCTTTCAGATTCAACGGAACAAAAATCCGTCTGTATGCAACGAAGGATACGGACTACGGAATTGGTGGAGTATCCATTGATGGAGGAGAGGAAGTATTGATTGATTTCCATAATCCCGGGACAGACAGCTCCTGGATTCCTTCTCAGGATGGAGTTTTAGTCTATACCAGTCCTGTGCTTACGCCGGGAGAACATACCATGACTTTGCGGGTAACGGGAGAAAAAGGCCCCTATGCCGGTGATCATTATGTGTCCATTGACCGGGTGAGAGTTGACAGCAGTGAAGAAGAAAAGCCGGAGGAGATAACGATAAACGATGGAGTAACCGGAAGCGGAGAAAATCAGTTTGAGTATCTGGGCACCTGGCACCATGACAGCTATCAGGTAGAACAAAATTATGAGGCTGATGAGCATTGGACAGATGCGGAAGGTGCAGCAGCGAATTTTCGGTTTACCGGCACCAGAGTAAAGCTTTTTGGTATTAAGGATGAGAATGCAGGAATTGCGGGAATCACCATAGATGATGGAGAAGAAGTCATGATAGACTGCTATTCGCCCACGAGAAAGTTTCAAACCCTGCTGTTTGAGAGTGAGGAATTGGAATCAGGGGCTCATACGTTGAAGCTTCGTTTCACCGGAACGAAAAATGAGAATGCCTCAGCCGCTGTGCTGTCCTTGGATAAGGCAGTTGTAACGCCGTAAAAGAAGGGGAAAGGAGAAATGGGGATAAAGTCCAAAATGGATTTTATCCCTGTTTTTTTTCCTTTGAATCCAACGTAAGAACAGCAGCTAAATATTTGTTTTCCTTTAACATAAACTTAAGTCCGCTGTTTCCTCCGAAATGAAGCTGGATCCGTTCATTCACATTACGAATGCCAAAGCCGCCGTTGACAGAAAGTGCTACCTCCTCGTAGGATAGATAATGATTTAAGAGCTGTGGGTCACATCCCTCCCCATTATCCAGAATTTCTATAATCAGAGAATTATTTTTTTGGTAAACGCTCACCGTAATTTGGATGATAGTGTGGGGAGGATAATTTCCATGGGTAATGGAATTTTCAATCAGCGGCTGAACCGTAAATTTGGGAATGAAAACCTGGGAAACAGATAAATCGGAAATGATTTCCAGGTCAATGGAGTTTCCATAGCGAATTTGCTGAATGGCAATATATTCCCGAACATTTGCCAACTCCTGTGTTAGGGGAACCAGGCTGTCGGGGTCTGAAATACTATAACGCATCAGATTGGAGACAGAGGAAACGATGGCGGCAATTTCATCCTCATTTTTGGACAGGGCAATCCAGCTTACCGTATCCATAGCATTGTAAATAAAATGAGGATTAATCTGGGCCTGAAGCGCCCGCAGCTTGTATTGGGTCTGGTGCTCTCCCTGAAGACGCATATCCTCAATGAGGGTATTTATCCGGGAAATTAATTTTCCAAAATTTTCCCGAAGACTTTCTATTTCTAAATCCTTTGATACCTGCAGGGTATGTAAATCAAAGCTTCTGGTGTCGTCAATAGAAGCAATGGCAGTAGAGAAGCGGATAATGGGCCGGGTAAGCCAGTGGGAAATCATAAAGGCCAGGAAAGCTGCCAGAGTAATAAAAAACAGGGAAAAGGTAATATAAATGCTGGTAATCTTCTCCACCTGACTTAAAATATCCGGATAGGGGGTGAAGAAAACCAGAGAAAGGTCATCTTCCAAAGGCTTATAGTAGGTAATATAGTTTACCCCATCCAGAGTAAGTGTGCTGCGAAAGGCAGGGAGAATCCCCAGAGTCTGTTCCTGCTCTTGAAAATAAGATAATAAATCCTCTGTAAGCCTTCTGCTTTTCCCACTTTCAAACAGTATCTCAAAATCGTTGCGTATAAGGAGAAAGCCACTGTTGGGAGTAATGGGAGTCATGGTAAGTGTTTCCTCCAGCTTATCCAACGGAATCTGCATGACGATGACGGCAAGACCATCTGAAAGGTAGCTGCCGGTATAATAATTATTCTGAATTTTTCTGGCATAGCAAAATTCGCCTGTGGTGTGATTGACAAACAGATAGGTTTTATTGGGTGAATTGAGGGTTTGCCTGTACCACTCCTGTGTGGCCACCTGTTCGTTGGAATAGATATTACTGGAACGCCAGGGGAGAGAGGTTTCCAGTGTTTCAGAAGTAAATGCGGTGGAAACAGGCAGAGCACTGTTTAAAAATAATGTATTCTGGCAGAAAGAATTTCCTTTTGTGGGCTGTAAGGAGAGGTAGTGGGAAAATTGCTTGCAGATACCGTTTTTTACCATAATTTTTGTCATCGTATCGGGAATTTCCTGACTCAGGTATTTCCCAATAGCCTCATCACCCACCAGAAGAATGGCAGTTTGATCCATCGTTTTGATAAAGCTCTCAATCAGATTTTGATTGAGGGAAATCAGGGTATTCTGCTCGGCTTCAATTCGGGAAACCAGAGTTTGATAAAATAAGCTGTAAATGACCAGATAAGACAAGAGCAAAACGGTTGTAATCATCGTCAGCAGGGTAATAAAAACCTTCTTTTTTATGCTCATGATGAGGCTCCTTTAGGCAGCAGATTGTTTTTTTGCAGGGACAGATTTCTGTACTCACTGGGAGTCATACCGCACTTACGCTTAAAAAGCTTAGCAAAATATTTAGCATCCTCATAGCCGGAAAGAAGGGCTGATTCTGCAATGGAGTAGGATGGATCGGCCAGTAAATATTTTGCATGCTTCAGACGCAGGGTTCCGATATAGGTACTTAGATTAACCCCTTCAGTCTGTTTAAATATGGTACTCAGGTAGGAAAGGGAAACGTTCATCCGATCGGCAAGTGCGGAAATATTAAGCTGTGATTCGGTATAGTGCTTTTGTACATAATCTTTGGCATAGGAGGAGATGGAATCCAGATTTTTGTTCTTTTGTCTGCGTACACTCAGAAGGGTATCGTAATAAATGCTGATTAGATAATTTGCTTTAGCAGCCTTACCGGAAAGATTCCAGTATTCGTTCATGGCTTTTTCTTTGGCTGCTGCTACAATGGCAGAGTCAATA
>JBJELR010000045.1:0-4412 GCA_051879255.1 Lachnospiraceae bacterium
ATTCCGCTTTCACTGTACGGGTAGTATCCACACTTTTACCATCCAGATAAACACTGGCCTGGGAAGGCTCCAGAGTAAAAATCAGATTTCCATATTTCACCAAATCATCCCTTCGGATATCGCCCACATCCAACTGGGTTTCCTTATTGCGGTTAATTACAACCTCTTTAACCCCTTCTATTCCACTGTTAGAAAGAAAAACCTCATAGCTGCCTTCAGGCACCACCAGAAGCATATCCTCCTCAATCCGCCGGATTAGCTTCTGACCCACTTCAATCCAGCCGCCAATAAAATATTCGTCACCTGTCAGCCGCAAATAGCCATGTCCCTTATCGATAACAATACTGTATACCTCATGCTCTCCCCCTCGTATCTGAAGAATATCCTGGGCATTAATATCCATAAGCTCCGCCGGCTTCCCTTCTGAAAAAACCTGCGCATTTCGCGAAATATCGTACCACTCATCCATAATCTTGATTTTTCCATTAGCAATGTCCAAATCAAATTTACTGACTCCATCCATGGTCCATATCTTATCGGAAATCCGGGCATTGACCAACCTGTGCTTCTCCTTGAGAAACTGCAGCTCAACCAGCTCTCCTTCTAAAAGCTGGCTTAAGGAAATGGCCGAACCGTACTTATCATAAAAACGGCAGCTTCCATCATACTCCAAAGTATATTTTTTCCCTTTAATTAAGTTAAAAAAGGTGATTTTATTCTCCTTCTCCTGTTTTTCCACCAAAATAGCCGTATCTCCGCTGTCGTAGGCTCCCGGCGCCAGAGTAACGAAGCCTTCCGTTTCCTGCTGTTTCTGCTCTTTAGGCTCCTGTCTGCCCCCGCAGCCCAAAAGGCCGATCATGCTGACCATGAGCAACAATAGGATGCTCCCCATCTTCCTCTCTCTTTTGTACATAGTACCTCCTAACAAGATCCACGCCTCCCCATTGAATGGAAAAGGCCTCCTTAACACAGTATACGTAAACCCTTATCCTTATTGCAATACCCATTGCCTAAAATTTTGCTCCAGATACTGGTCCTTTTCTTCCTCCTGTTTCAGCAGCTTCTCCAGTTTTTCCAGATTTTTTGCAGGAATCCATACCTTGCTGGAATTGTAATAAAAATTTACGATTTTCCAGAACTTTTCCGGATAGGACAGGCGGTAATACAAATCCAACCGTTCCGCTTTTGACAAAGGCCGCTGCTTTTCATAGGCCTTCAGCATTCTTTGTCCCCAAAATCCTGACCAATTATTCTTTTCCATAATTTTTCGGAAAAATAAACTTAAATCCTTGGCCGGACTATCCAGCGTAAATTTCTCAAAATTAATCAAAAAAACACCCTTTTCATTCATCAAAATGTTATGATGCTGGAAATCTCCATGGCAAAAAACCTCTGCTCCCTTCTTTTTCCGGTCGGCCTCTAATTTACGGCTTTCTTCAAGCACCTGACCGGCTTTTTCAAAGAAGAAATCATAATGATGGGTAAGCAGCATTTCAAAGTCCGTCTTTTGCCCCTTCTCCTTTAAGAATTTTCGTACCTTCTTCAGCTCCCGATTATGTTTTTCCAGTTCCTCCGGCAGGGGAAAGCTCCTTAGCTCACAGCCCTCTGCCAGCCCTGGCAGACAAGCTGCCCTATGGTATATGGCAAGCTGCCTGAGTGCCTCCTCACAATCCGCCATATCCCTGCTGTTGCACTCCTTTCCCTGACTGTAATTTTTCAAACAGTAGGAAACCATATCATCATCCTTGACCAACAATTCCCCATCTCTGGCAGGCAATATTTCCTCCACCCAGGGATAGCCGTTTTCTTTAATATTCTGCAGCAGCTTTTGCTGAAAGAGAAGTCTTAGCCCACTTCCTTTATATTCCTTCAGGATTTTTACTCCTGTTTTTGTTTCACAAAGAATGGCGCCCCGCCCTCTCCAGGAACGAAGCACCTCGATGTCGTATTTTTCCAGCACACTGACCGCTCTGTCATTCATACCTTTCCCCTCCTCATTCCCCTGGCTTCAAGTCATAGGCTATCTTATGAGAGAAAATTGTTTTTTATGATGACTTTATTCCTGCTGCCCTTGTTTGGGTGGCTTTACCAGTCTGAGCAATACCTCCCGGCAGTTATCCTGGGGATTTTCCAGTACATGCTCCAAGAGTCTGTTGAGAGTCATGCCAATTTCTTTTCCCGGCTTCATCCCCAGCTCAAGCAAATCCTTTCCGGTTATGGCCAGACTTTTAAGACTAAGACAGTCCCGGGCTGCTACCACTTCTTTATACACCTGCTCTATGGCCTGTAATGCCTCCAGCTTTTCTGTCCGCTTATAGGCTGCCTGGGCCAGAATATCTGCTCTCTGCACCTGCAAAAGGAGAGGGAAAAGCTGTGGGGTCACCTTCACCACAGCCTTCCTTACGGCTTTAGGTGTCAAGTCCGGCCGCAAATCATGATATTTCACCAGTCTGCATACCTTTTCTATGGTGGCCCGATCCATTTTCAATCGCCTTAAAATCTCTCCTGCCATTTTCTCCCCTACATCACCATGTCCATGGAAATGATCTATTCCCCTTTCATCCTGATAACGGACCCGGGGCTTTCCTATATCATGCAAGAGCATGGTCAGTCGGAGTACCTTATCCGAATTAACCGTTGTAAGGCTGTGCAGAATGTGCTCGCCTACCGAGTAGCAGTGGTGAGGATGATTTTGCGGGGTTTCCATGGCCTGATCAAATTCCGGTAAAAAAACCTTCGTCAGTCCATTTTCCCAGGCTATTTTCAGGTGGTCCGGGTGCTCTGAGGTCAACAGCTTAATTAACTCCACCTGAATTCTCTCTGCACTGACCTGGGCCAGGCCGGGTGCCATTTCTCTCATGGCCAGTGCTGTGTTCTCCTCTATCCGATAGCCTAGCTGGGCAGAAAAACGGACTGCCCGCATCAGCCGCAGGGCATCCTCTTTAAATCGGCTTAGGGCATCTCCTACACAGCGGATTATTCCTTCCTTAATGTCTTCCTTTCCTCCAAAAGCATCCACCAGCCCCTGCTCCTCATTATAAGCCATGGCATTGATGGTGAAATCCCGACGTCTTAAATCCTCCAGAAGATTTGCGGTAAAGGCTACCTCCTTCGGGTGCCTGCCATCCTCATACTCTCCATCGATCCGATAGGTAGTTACTTCATATCCTTCCCCATTTCTCATTACCGTTACGGTTCCATGCTGTATTCCCGTATCAATGGTTTTGGGGAAAATTTTCTTAATTTCATCGGGCAGGGCCATGGTGGTAATATCCCAGTCATCCGGTTTTCTCCCTAAAAGAGAATCCCGGACACAGCCGCCTACTACATAAGCTTCATAGCCTGCTTGATGAATGGTGTCCAGAATGAGCTTTACATCCTGGGGGAGAGCAATTTTCATTTCAGCCCCTCCTTTCATCAATGTAGCGTTCCCTAACTACGGGAACGCTACACTGGCTTTACGGTCTTTTCTTTTAATACGCCCGTCCCCAGTAGACCATTTTCCCGGCAGGCTTTCCACAGCAGACACAGGTGTCTGAAAGCTGCTCCTGTTCAAATGGCATACACCGGCTGGTGGCGGCAAATTTCTCCTTTATGCTGTCCTCGCAGGCCTGTTCTCCACACCACATGGCCTTTACGAAGCCCGGCTTGGTATCCAGAAGCTGCCCCAGTTCCTCCAGATTCATGGCAACACTGGTGTTGGACTCCCGATGCGCCTTGGCCCGCTCAAACATATCCTTCTGAATCTGTACCAGAAGCTTTTCTACTGTATCTTCTAATTCTTCCAATGCAACTTCCAGCTTCTCTCCATTGTCACGACGGCAGATTATACATTTTCCGGCTTCAATATCCTTTGGCCCGATTTCTACACGCAGAGGGATCCCCCGCATTTCCTGTTCGGCAAATTTCCAGCCGGGGCTCTTATCACTGCCATCCACCTTCACTCTTGCCACCTTGGCCAACCGTTTGCTTAATTCCTCTGCCTTTTCCATTACCCCTTCTTTTTTTTGCATAATAGGAATAATCATTACCTGAACGGGTGCCACCTTAGGCGGCAGAACCAACCCGTTATTATCACCATGAACCATGATAATGGCACCGATAAGTCTGGTGGTCATCCCCCATGAAGTCTGATGTACATACTTCAAGGTATTATCCTTATCGGTAAACTGAATGCCAAAGGCTCTGGCAAAACCGTCTCCAAAATTGTGGCTGGTACCGGACTGCAGTGCTTTTCCGTCATGCATCAATGCCTCAATCGTATAGGTAGCCTCTGCACCGGCAAACTTTTCCTTATCCGTCTTTCTTCCCTTTATTACAGGCATAGCCAAAACTTCTTCACAAAACTCGGCATATACATTCAGCATCTGAATGGTTCTTGCTTCGGCTTCCTCTGCCGTAGCATGGGCAGT
>JBJELR010000046.1:0-4366 GCA_051879255.1 Lachnospiraceae bacterium
CGGCATTCCCGCTACCCGGTATACGAGGAGAATATTGATCATATTCTGGGCATTCTTCATCTAAAGGATGCCCTGCGTATGCAGTATAAGGATCAGAACCGGAATGAACCTGTGGGAAAAATACCGGGACTTTTGCGAGAGGCCAAGTTTATTCCGGAAACCAGTAAGGTGGATGCTCTTTTTCGTACCATGCAGTCCACGAAGCTGCAGATGGTGGTTGTCGTGGATGAATACGGACAGACCTCCGGGTTGATTGCCCTGGAGGATATTCTGGAGGAAATTGTAGGAAACATTATGGATGAATACGATGAGGAGGAAGAACATATTGCCCAAACCAGTAAAGATCAGTACATTATTGAGGGGCTTACCCCTTTAAAGGAATTGGAAGAACGCTTTGGGATTTCTTTCCATGAGGAGGAGTTTGAAACGTTAAACGGCTTTCTTATTGCCAGAATGGATAAAATACCCGATCCTCAGGATGAGTTCAATATTGATGTGGGAGGATATAATTTTAAAGTAGTTTCTGCAGCCAATAATCGAATCCAGAGTGTACTGGTAACCCAAAAGAATATGGAAGCCCGTAAAGAATGCGAAGAAGACACGATCTAAAAGAAAAAATATTTATGACAAATGGAGGAAAAAATGTCAGGACATTCAAAGTTTGCAAATATTAAGCACAAAAAAGAAAAAAATGATGCCGCAAAAGGAAAAATTTTTACCATTATTGGGAGAGAGATTGCGGTAGCCGTTAAAGAGGGAGGCCCTGATCCGGCCAATAACTATAAGCTTGCCCAGGTGATTGCCAAGGCAAAATCCAATAATATGCCAAATGATACCATTGAGCGGGGAATTAAGAAGGCTGCCGGTGATTTGGGAAATGTGAATTATGAATACGTTACCTATGAAGGCTATGGCCCTAATGGAATAGCCATTATTGTAAATGCGTTGACGGATAATAAAAACCGAACAGCAGCCAACGTAAGAAGTGCCTTCACCAAGGGGCAGGGAAGTATTGGAACGCCGGGCTGCGTTTCTTTTATGTTTGACGAAAAGGGACAGATCATTGTGGATAAGGAAGATTGTAAGCTTGAGAGTGATGATTTGATGATGACTGCTTTGGATGCCGGGGCCGAGGATTTTCAGGAGGAAGATGACAGCTATGAGGTGCTGACTGCACCGGAAGCCTTTGAAACAGTGAGAAAAGCTTTGGAGGATGCAGGAATATCCATGATCAGCGCTGAAGTAACCATGCTGCCGCAAAACTATGTGGAGCTAACCGATGAAACCGCTCTTAAGAATCTGCAGAAAACACTGGATTTACTGGAAGCAGATGATGATGTACAGGCGGTTTATCACAACTGGGATGAATAGGGAGAAAGGCTATTTTTAAAGATAAATGGATTGGAAAGAAGTAACTTGTCCTGTGTGCCATGAAAAAATGCAGGCACCGGGAAACCGGGAAAAGATACTCTGTATGTTTTGCGGAGAAACAATTTTTCTCAATCGAAGTAAGGAGAACAATCCCTTTCAACCGGAATTGTTTGGGCAACAGGTGGAGCAGGTGCTTTGTGGATATGAAAGCTGGCTGGAGCAGTTTTCCTACGAAGCCTACCCTCAGGCTTTTTCTGCATTCTGCACAGAATACGACCAATTTCTGGAACAGATAGACAGGGGAATTCTGCAACAGGAGGCCTCCTATTTACAGGAAAGCCTGCTGAAGGGGACCAAATCCTTCATGGATGGAAGCTCCACCAAAAACAATCGTAAACAGCTTCAGTATCGATTAAATACCTATCTGGCAGTTTATGTTATCCCTGCAATTTTACATATCAGCAAGGAAGAGGCCAGACCTTTTTGTATTGCTTTAGGGGAAAACTGGTCCACCATCTTCCCCGGCAGTTCCATTAAGGCTGCAGATTATGAATCTATTTTTAATGGATTTAAGCGTAAGCTATGCTATATTACTACAGCAGTCTGTGAGGCATTGAATAAACCGAAGGACTGCCCGGAGGTAATGCGAATGAAGGAATACCGGGATAACTATTTTTGTCTGCTTCCTGATGGAAGCAAGATGATAGAGGAATATTATGATATTTCTCCTACCATCCTTAAGCGGATAGAAAAAACCTCTCTCCAAAAAGAGAAATACCTTTGGATATGGGATACCTTTTTATCTCCCTGCCTGACTGCATTGGAACAGGGACAAAAGGAAGAATGCGGATTAATTTATCAGGAAATGGTTCGCCGGTTGAAGAAAGAATATCTTGAAGAATGGAAGGAATAACAAAAAGGCAGAGCAATGGGAAGAAATAAGGCTGAAGGAGAACTGAATAGAGGAAAAAGACTGGTGGAAGCAGGTATTTTTCTGTTAATTCTGAATGTCCTGGTGGCGGCTCATCTCTGGGTGGCCCTTTCTCATCACTGGCAAATTACGGGGCCGGGCCTATTGTTGAATCGGGCATGGATTCGTCAGAACCAGGAGCTGCTGTTTACCACACCAGTCTGGGAAAGCAGCTACGTTTTTTTTCTTCACTTTTTATTCCGCTTTTTGGGCAATCACCACAGTGTGGCAATTATAGCCAATTTGGGGCTTCAGCTTTTGGGACTTTTTCTGTTTTACCGCACAGGCAGAAGGCTTACCACAGACGTAATTTCTCTATTGATTGCGGGAGTATTGGCTTTAGTCAGTGTTCTTGAGTTTTCCGTTGTTCAGGATAGTGCAGAGCATTTTTTGTGGTTTGCTTCATCAGCAGCACTGTGGCTGCTTTCCTGGATTAAACCAATTTGTCTCTATGGTGTCAAAAGGGCTGCCGAAAAAAAGACTGTTCAAGTGACGGAATCCCCAAAACGAAAGAAAGAAGGAATGAGGAAGGAGAAAAACATAGAAGGGGAAACGAAAAACCTCAAGCTTATTCCCAATCCCCTTCCATTACCTAAAAAACACATCAAAAAAGTAATGGGGTATGCCTTTGAACCCTCCAAGGAATTGATGCACTATGATTTAAATAACTATAATATCAATGATGATTATGACTTAAAGGATGTCTGATTCCTGTAAAAGAGCTGAATAAGCTCTTTTTTTTGTGCAATCCTAATGGAGTAAGGCTCTAACTTGCATAGATTAACCATAAAATAACAGAAGGAGAATAAGCAATGGGAAAAGGGAAAAATAAAACGAATCAGAAGCAGGAAAAAAATCCCGGTGAGAAAAAAGAGATGGAACAGGTGATTGAAAAAGAGAAATGGAAACAGGAGCAAATTAGAGAGGAGGGAAGCACCCTTTTAAATGAAAATGAAGAAAGGCATAAAATTCAGCTAATAACCATCATTGGTGAAGTAGAGGGGCACGATGTTCTGGGAAATAATACCAAGGCTACTAAATATGAGCATATTTTACCTGCCCTTGCCTCAATTGAAGATTCCAATGAAATAGAGGGGGTGCTGATTCTTCTGAATACCATGGGTGGTGATGTGGAAGCAGGACTTGCTATTGCGGAAATGATTTCCTCATTAAGTAAGCCCACCGTATCACTGGTGTTGGGAGGAAGCCATTCCATTGGTGTGCCGATTGCGGTAAGCAGTGATTATTCTTATATTGTTCCTACAGGAACTATGGTCATTCACCCGGTACGGTTGAGTGGTCTGGTCATCGGAGCACAGCCTACCTTTGACTATTTCAGACAGATGCAGAATCGAATTATTCATTTTGTCAGCTCTCATTGTAAAATCAGTCCGGATAGAATGGAGGAGCTGATGATGGAAACCGGAATGCTGACCAAGGATGTAGGGACAATTCTGGTAGGCAGAGAGGCTGTAGAGGAAGGAATTATCAATGAAGTAGGAGGGATTGCACAGGCAGTCGCAAAATTGCATGAAATGATTGGAAAAAGATAAAAGAGTATGCTATACTATCCTAGATATTTTATTCACAAAAAGTCTAAAACAGGAAGGTTTAATTTAGTATGGCTTCAAATTCAGGCACAAGAAAAAAGAGTGCTTCAGCAAATAAAACAGGTTCAGGCAAGCGAAAAAGTACCGTTTCTTCAGGCAGACCACCGGTCAAACGAACAAAAACAGAAGATGAGGCTAAAATTAGCAGAGAATTGCTTCTGTTGGTTTTGTTTGCAGCCGTAGTTCTGCTGTTCTTATGTAATTTTGGTGTCATTGGTCCTGTAGGTGACGGACTAAGCGGTATTCTTTTCGGCCTCTTTGGATTTATTGCCTACGTAGCACCAATACTCATCTTCTTATTGGTAGCTTTTGGTATTTCTAATAAAGGTAATCCCATGGCCATGTGGAAATTAGGGGCAAGCATAGCTCTGGTTTTATCCATCATGTGCCTTCTGCATCTTTTTGGGCAGGATAT
>JBJELR010000047.1:0-4366 GCA_051879255.1 Lachnospiraceae bacterium
TGCCCGCACCATCTGCAACTACATTTTTAGTGACAGCCTTGGTATAAACAGGCTTGCCAGCGGTTACTTTTACTGTTCCTCTCTCGATACTGTTGATATTGAGTTTAAAGTAAATCTTCTCGGCTACAGAATCGAAATGCTCCAACGTAATCGTAGAAGTTGTATTCCATGCCTTAAATTCCGGTGCATCTTCTGTTCCAACATCTCCATCAAATACAAACAGAGCAGGAACTTTAACATCTTCACCAGTAGGGAGATTGTAGAACATAGCATAGATGTAATCAAAAGCAGGATCACCTTTATTGCACTGCAATTCCTGGGAAATCTCCGGCTTATAATTGGTAATGTCCGTAGACGGCATTTCATCTTCAATGAAGTTGTTTTCCTCTGTCTGAGCATTTAATACCAGATCATAGACGGTAGATTTTCCAATTCTAAGCCAGTTGGCTGTATCTTTTGACTTATCATCAATAAACAGCATGGTTCTGTGCTTTTTTAATCTTTGCAATTCCATTACAATACCTCTCTTTCTCTTAAATAGGTTATGGACAGTGACATCTGATAAATAATATCCTTCTTCCCCTCTTCCATAGGTGCCGGTATTCCGGTAACGGATAAGCCTGTAACTCTCCTATTTCCATCAATGGGAGGAAAGGCATAATTTAAAATGAAATCATCTACCCAATAGGTTAAATCTTCCAGCCATTCATCTGCTTCCTTTCTATCATCATCAGAAGCCGCCGGCTGTCTGGCTAAAAACTGATAGTATTCTGTGATTTCATAGCTGCTATCTGTATATTCCTTGATACTTCTTGACGGAGATTTAAACAATCCATTCCGATCAGAACCATCAGACACATGATTGGTTTCAATCTTCAACCCTTCATAATTTTTCAGCAACTCAACAATGTATTGTGATATGGTCACCAATTACCCTCCTGCTCCTGCTATTCTTCTTGCCCCTCTCAAGATATTCTCCTTATACCGCTGTTTCATTCTTTCAAACCAGTAGTTTCCTCTGCCTACTGCATTCATACCACTGCCAGAACCTTGATTAAAGTTGGCCGGCATATAATACCAGCGTCTTGCATAAGGGGTACGGTATTTCACCTCACCTGTGCCTATTTGAGTATTGATCGTACCGGATTGAATCAAATTCCCCACATCTTTTGGCACTAAAGATTCACTGAGCCGCAAACACTCAGAATCAATATATTTCTGAACCTCGCCATTCTTTTCAAGCCCTCTGGTTTGAAGAATCTTATCTTTATCGCATTTGAAGGCTTTAAGGATGAACATATCCGACATTAGGCAATCACCACCTTAATATGCTTTAAATGATTTTTGTTGGAGTTATCATTTACAGATTGGATTCTGCCGGATTTGGGGTACTTTTCCAGAAGGTTGGATATTCTGTTTCCCTTTTTCCCGGTCACTTCATCTTCCACCGCACCATAGACAATACAGTCATCTTCTCTGGCAGCTTGCAGGTTTAATCCTTCATAAGTCCCAGATTGAAAGGTAATCTGCACATACCTTACCACGCTGATTACTCCGTTAAGATTCTGTTTTTCTACCTTATCCGACCACTGTACACCATATACAATGGTACGTTTCCACTCAGATTCAGATATTTTGCTGTAAATGGTTATAGTGTCATTGAATAGGGAGTTCAATACGCACCTGCCAATCCGGTCCCGGAAAGCCAGATTCTGATAGAGGATTGCAGCTCGTTTCTAAGCTGTTCCTCTGTCTGCACTGCATAGCTTTCCGAATACCCATCATTACTGACCGAAGCCAACCCCTTACCTTTGCCGGATGCTACATTTTCTGCCATCTTATCCATGACATTGCAAATACAATCCCGAAGCTGTTCATAGTAAAACGCATCTTCGCTGATTGTCTGCCAGCGAGCCCATCCGACCACCAGCCTTACTTCCTTCTCTGCAAGGGATTCAGCATGGTCAAATCCTTCCTCGATTATTTTTCTATGGGTGGAGCTGTAATACTCCCAATCTACTAAAGGTGACATTACAGCCCCTCCTTACTACTCTTTTTCAGGTTCAGCCGGATCAGCTTCTGCCTTACCTTCTTTTTTCAGTTTCTTAATCTCAGCCTTAAACTGCTTATTTTCCTTCTCCAGTTCCTCAATTCTTTTCTCAAGAAGAGAAACTGCTGTGTCAGGTTTCTTTGCTCCCATTCCTACTGTACGCATATTCCACCTCCTACGCTTTACTGTGCAGGTAGATGCCCGCTCTCTTATTGGTATAGGCATCTACCAGTCCATATTTACGATATTTGATAATATCTGCATCTGCATCAGGGTTAGACGATGCCAGAATGATATTACTCGCAACGTGCTTATCAAATTTGATGATGGCCGGCTTATGGATAATCAGGAAATTAATGTCATGTCCGGCATCAGCCTTTTTGTAGTGTCCTGCTTCCTCTCCTCCGGATTTTCCATCCAGCAAGTCAATAGCCGTATAGAATCTTGCCTGGGGTACAACCTTCTTTACTCCAAATTTAGCAAGAATCTCCCTGGATTTTGTAGTATCCAGTGCCATTACACTGTTTAACAGGGTTGCCGTTGCATAAAGCATTCGCCCTTCCTGCGGAACTTCATCTTCATCCATCTTAGTCCATGCCGTAAGCAGCGCATCAAGAAACTGAGTGGCATTATCGATTGTGCCCTGAGTCTTGGAAATGTTATCCAGTGCGGCTATGGTAGCAAAGGTAAAGGCATCTGCCTCCGGGGCAACCTTTTCCCGCATCAGGGTAGCCCCTGCCATACCAAAGGCAAGATTTCTGGATTCCTCATTATCCATTACATCAACGGTGATTTTTGTACCTCTGTCATAGTTAAATGCAACCGTTTTCCACTTCAAATCTACTGCCCCGGTGGTATAACCCGAATTGCGATCATATTCTCCAAGGCCGGTTACGGAAATCTGAGGATAAACAATCTCATTGGCATTTGTCCCTGCCTTTGACATACTGGCAGGAGAAGTGAGGTCTGCGGTTACGGATGAAAGTCTGTACACTTCATCCAGATTACTAATGTAATTCTTGGGAAATGCGATTGTGTTTGGCATTCAATTATCCTCCTATTTTTCTTCTTGGATTGGTGGCAGTCCCATAGCTTCACGCATTGCCGCATCACTATCCTGTCTGCCTGGTTTGGTTACTACTCCGATAGGGTCACCGGTTCCCACTGCACTTGGATCAGGCTCTCCAAAAAGCATCTTGCTATCCTCTGCCTCTGATAAGGTCTTTAGTGCTGCTGCAATATCCTCTTTCTGGTTTTTTGATGCCTTTAAGGTGTCTACATCCAAAAGTGCGGTAATTGCTTTTGCATTTTTTCCTTTTGCAGAAGAAATAGCATCCTTTATCAGGTCATTAAAGTCACGATCTGCAATCTTATCTTCATAGTCCTTCTGGATATTGGCCTTTTCGGTCTTAAGCGTCTCGATTGTAGCGTTCAATTCCGACACATCCACATCCTTAAAAGCATTCAGCTTGGTCTGCAAATCTTTCATTACAGTATCATTCGCCTTAATCGTATCATTGGCTGCATTCAGCTTCTGGGTCTGATTATCATAATCAGTAACAGTTTTGTAATTCTCAAGTACCGCTTTTTCAAATTCCTTTTGCTTTTCTGCCGGAACTTCCAAGCCATACTCCTTCATGATTTCAAAAATGTTTTTCATTGCATCCTCCTAAAATGATTTTTTGAATCGCACTTTCTGCGATATGGGATTGCGGATGAGGGAATCGAGCCCACTCCTTCGGCCGAGGAGACCGCTATGCTGCCTTTACACTAATCCGCCATACTGCTGGTCAAAATTCGCAGCAAAAACCTATAAAAAAAGAACCGAAAGCTAAATCACATTGACTTAACTACTCGGCTCTTAGGCTCTATCGTTACTACTGATTCAATTTTACATTTCTTGCAGTATCCGGGGAAATTGACCAGCTTTGTATCTTCCCGGACCATAAACATCTTGCCCTTGCAATACGGGCATGGATACCAAAAATACTTCATGTTGTGCCCTCTTGATTCTTCTGACACAGAATAATGCTTTCATCAATAAAATTTTTAGTATACAACTATGTTCATAAAATCACTTGGCAATCAGACAAGTAACTCTTTTCATTTATTGCCAACCTAGAATATGCAAGAGATTGTTTGGCAGGCGTACCATTCTCCTGCATCTCTCGGGTTTCCCCTGTCAAGCCATCGGCGCGTGGACGGGTACGGAATCTTCCACCTCAAACAATCTCTCTTATATTCTATAAAAATTATAGCATTACTATTCTTTTTTGTAAAGAATCTTTTTATTTCTTAATATCCTACTCCACTCTT
>JBJELR010000048.1:0-4363 GCA_051879255.1 Lachnospiraceae bacterium
CCATACGAAAGCGCCAACAGCTTTTCTTTTATGGCTCATTTTATCACAACTTGTTTTTAACTTCAACATTAGGAAAAAAACTCATGACCTCCATAAGCAAAGAGTCGGTTCAGGTTCTGATCAAACCAGCGCATCTTATTGTTATCTGCGGCCTTCCTGGCAACAAAGTATAAGGCTCCCTGGGAGTTATCCTCCCCTCTTAAGGCTGCATCCACTGCCTCCTTCGTTTCCTTACTGACCTTTACCGTATAGAATCTGCCATCGCTTATGGGAGAAAACTGTGTAGTACCGTTTTCAGACTGAAAAATCACCTCCGTTACGGTGCCCGGAAACTGATCATTTTCTACCCGGTTTAATACCACATTGGCAACTAACATCTTCCCTTGCTTATCTTCTCCTCCGGCCTCGGCCTCTACAATACGAAGCAGATTCTCATAATCTGTCCGGCTAACTTCGATTCGGTTTTTCCGAATCAACACATTCATATCAAGGATTCGCCTGGTAGAAACCTGCTCCCGGGTCACTCCCAGATAATTGGTGGCCTGCAGTACATCTTCTCCATTGTCATTTACCAGCATAAAGGCTTCTTTAACTGCCTGCTTATTAATAAAAATCCCCTGCACACATAACCAGCCCGCTCCTATCACCAGATAAAACAGAACGAACAGGGTGGTATAACGTTTATACATAGTCACCTCCAGATTGATTTCCCGGCTTCAAAATAAATTTGCGTAGGCTTTACGTTCCGGGAAAAAACTTGTACAATAATAGTCTATACAGGGAATGGAAAAAATATTTCTAAAATTTTACGAAAATGTTAAAATATGATGATATTTTCATTGGAGGATAGCCATGAATCTGCCCGGCAGCTTTGCAAGTCGAAAAAAGGATGGAACCCTATATTATCGTTCCTCCTGTACCTTTAATAATAAACACATCAGTCTGGGAAGCTTTCCTACCGATTTAGAAGCTCACCAGGCTTATTTGCAGGCTACCCATCTGTTAAAGCATCCTGAACTCACTCTGGAAAGCTATCCCAAAGAAAATTCAACTATGACCTGCCCACTGTCCTTTGAAAAGTGGGTGATTCTTTGTAACTTCAGAGATAATCATATCTATTTTTCTACGCCAATTTATGTCCGCCCGGCTTTCTTTCATTATTACCTGGAGGAAAACCTTCGTCTTACCTTTGACATTGACGATTTATTTTTTTATGCCTCCCACAAAATTTCCCGCCGCAAGGGCCATCTGTTTGTGGCTCACTACGGGATGCAGCTAAATCTTCCCAATCGGTATGGGATTAAAAATTATGCTGTAGAAGGGAAGGATTATCGCTTTGTCAATGGTGACTGCCATGATTATCGTTATGAAAATATTGAAATTTTAAATCCCTATCATGGTGTGGTGGCTGTGGAGCATAAAGGAAAAAAGATGTTTAAAGCCCGACTTCATCTGAGAGGCTATATAACCGTAGGTTATTATGACAGTGCTCTGGAGGCTGCTATTGCCTATAACAAAGCTGTTGATGAGGTGAAAAAAAGAGGCTGTACAAAAAATTTTGCCCAAAATGAAACAGAAGGCATTACACCTTCTGTTTATGCACAAATCTATTCACGCTTAAAAATTTCTCCAACAATTACCGGGCTGAATAGTCTACAAAGCTGATGTTCAAATCCACATAA
Source organism: Lachnospiraceae bacterium (assembly GCA_051879255.1). Classification (GTDB taxonomy): domain Bacteria; phylum Bacillota; class Clostridia; order Lachnospirales; family Lachnospiraceae; genus SFDP01. The sequence continues at coordinate 1,683 of JBJELR010000048.1, forward strand.
CCATCTATTCCATAGATTTCACCCTTCCTGCTATACTGCCACATGGAATAGGTGTAAGGATAATCCGGAATATCGGCTTCCTGTGCCAGCCAGATATCATACTTTTCAAACTGGGACAAATCAATGCGTTTCAGCAGCCATTCCTTATTTCCGTAAAGCATCCCGGTATAGCCCGCTTCTTCAATTCGATTCAAAAAAGCCAGGGCAATCTTTGTTCTTTCTGATTTGGTCAGGGTTTCAATCCGGGCCGTATCATTCTCCACATATTCCATATCAAAGGCTATGGGATAGGTAATCTTGTGAGTGCCTATCCTGCTTAATAAATAATTAGCCTCCTCAACAGCCTCTGCTTCGGTTATCGCCTGGGAATAGAAATACAGACCCACATCAAGCCCTGCCTGTGCCACTCCCTGAATGTGAGTTTCAAACAGATCGTCGGCTTGAATTGTACCGGTTTCATAGCCTCTGCCCCCCACTCTGATCATGCAGAAATCTATTCCTTCATTCTTCAGTGCCTCATAGTTCACACTCTTTTGATATCTGGATAAGTCAATCCCCAGATAAGAAGCCTGTTTCCCATCCGCATAATACTTCAAGAGATTATTTTTACTGACCAGATTACTAAAATCGTAAGTATTTCTTTTCCATTTCGGATTGATTTCCACCCACTCAGTAGTTCCGTCTCTTAAGGTTACCTGCACATGCTTTCCGTCTGCGCCCAGATCCTCCTCGGTAGTAGCTTCTTCCTCTGAGGTCTTCTCCTCGGCTTCCGTCGTCGTCTCCGTTTCTAAAGGGTACATATCCCAAAATCCCAGGTCACTGGCTACCAAGTTGCTTCCCGTAAGATAATCGGTAGAAGGTTCTTCTTCACTGCTCACCGCCACCGCCTGAGGGCGGTTTGGCGAGCGGTTCTTTTTATTCAGGGCAACTACCAGAAGCAAAATCAGCAAAACAAAGAAGGAAACCCCCAATGCCATACCGATAAGGGGCAGTCCGCCACTATTATCCTCGTAGTCATTTGTTTGCCGCATCCTGCTGTTCTCTCCCCTTAAATAATCGTATTCTTCGGACATTTTTCCTTACAAATGCCGCAGTCCATACATTTTTCGTAGTCGATCTTAGCAAGGAAATCCTCCACAGTAATGGCATCGGAAGGACAATTCTTCTTACAAAGCTGACAGCCAATGCACCCTACCTCACAGGCCTTCATCACATCCGGTCCCTTATCCTTTGAGCTGCAGGCTACCAGCCTGTTTGCACTATAGGGTACCAGCTCAATTAAATTCTTAGGACAGGCAACTACACACTTGTTGCAAGCTGTGCAGGCCTCCTTATCCACAAGAGCAACTCCATTAACCACATGGATGGCATCAAAGGGACAGACTCTTACACAGTCTCCATTTCCCAGACAGCCATAATCACAGGTTTTCGGGCCTCCACCGGGAACAAAAGCCATCATGGCACAATCCAAAGTTCCGGTATAATCATAATCTACCTTTGCTTTTTCGCAATCACCCTTACATTTCACAAAGGCAACCATCTTGGTTAGGGCCTCGGCTGCTACACCCATAATCTTACCGATTTCATTGGCTACTGCTTCTCCTCCTACAGGGCAGCCGTTTACCGCAGCTTCTCCCTTGGCAATGGCAGCCGCAAGTCCGGAACAGCCCGGAAAGCCGCAGCCACCACAGTTGTTTCCCGGAAGAACTGCTAAAACCGCTTCTTCCCTGGGGTCTGTTTCTACTTTAAATTTAATGGCAGCCATCCCCAAAAACAAACCAATAATTAAACCAACCACTGCAACTACTACTGTTGCCGTAATAATTCCTGACATCTCTTTCTACCTCCTTTACAGCAGACCTGAAAATCCGCAGAAGGCAATAGCCATTAACCCGGCGGTAATCAAGACGATGGGCATTCCCTTAAAGACTTCCGGCACATCATTGTATTCCATTTTTTCACGAATACCGGCCAAAATGATAATGGCTATGGCAAAGCCTACAGCCGTAGCGAAGCCGTTTACGATACCGGTGAGAATATCGTAGTCGTATTTTACATTGTTAATGGCAACACCAAGTACAGCACAGTTGGTGGTAATCAAAGGAAGATACACACCCAGTGAATCATACAGGCTCACCATAAATTTCTTTAAGAACATTTCCACAAATTGCACTAAAGCTGCAATCACAAGAATGAAAACGATGGTCTGCAAATAAGTAATATTAAATCTTACCAACACGAATTTATAAATCACTCCGGTTACTGCACTGGCCAGGGTAATAACAAAAATTACTGCCCCACTCATTCCTGCTGCAGTTTCTACCTTCTTGGATACTCCCAGGAAGGGACACAGCCCAAGAAACTGGCTTAATACCACGTTACTCACCAGTGCAGAGCCTATCGCAATCAGTAATAAATCTGTCATTTACACTTCCTCCTTTCCTGCCTGGGCATCATAAAATTTGTGGTTACAGCCACCATCACCGCAGCTTAAGCAATCTTCACTGCAGCCGGACTGGATTTTGGACATATCCTTGCCCTTTTTCTCTCCACGAATTTTTACATAATTCTGAATAGCTGTTAAAGCAGCCACAACAAAGAATGCACCGGGTGCAAGTACAAAAATACTAAAGGGTACATAGGAGCCGGGCATTATACGTACACCGAAAACCTCTCCCACA
>JBJELR010000049.1:0-4306 GCA_051879255.1 Lachnospiraceae bacterium
TATGGGTTGCGTAGCCCATCCCTGTTATGAAGTCTGCCCGAAGGATGCCATCTCCATGATTAAGGGGAAATCCTTTATTGATCAGGAAAAATGTATTAAATGCGGTAAATGTAAGGCCGTTTGCCCCTATGATGCCATTAGCCATCAGGTTCGCCCCTGTGCTTCTGTATGTGGAGTAAATGCTATTAAAAGTGATCATATGGATCGGGCAGTAATCGAGGAAGATACCTGCGTATCCTGTGGACAATGTATGGTTAGTTGTCCCTTTGGAGCAATTGCAGATAAATCCCAGATATTCCAGCTTATTCGAGCTTTACAGTCAGGGCGCAAAATTATTGCTCAGGTTGCCCCTGCTTTTGTGGGACAGTTTGGCCCCGGTGTCACCCCTGCCATGCTGAAGGCTGCATTGAAGGAGCTGGGCTTTGCGGAGGTATACGAAACGGCCATTGGTGCAGACATGGGATGTATGGCAGAGGCGGAGCATTATGTCCATGAAGTAGCGACGGGAAAGCTTCCTTTCCTGCTAACCTCCTGTTGTCCCTCATGGTCGGTTATGGCCAAGAAGTTTTTTCCTGAAACCATCGAGAATATCTCCAATGCGCTTACTCCCATGGTAGCTACTGCCAGAAAGATCAAAGAGGATCATCCTGATGCCTCTGTGGTCTTTATCGGGCCCTGTGCTTCCAAGAAGCTGGAGGCCTCTCGCAGAACCGTTCGCTCTGATGTGGACTTTGTCATTACCTTTGAGGAATTGACCGGAATGTTTGAAGCAAAGGATATTATCCTGAATCAGATACAGCCTACGGAAGAAATGGAAGATGCTACAGGTGCAGGAAGAGGATATGGTGTGGCAGGTGGAGTGGCCAGTGCCATTGAACAATGCATTCGGGAGTATTATCCCGATGTAGAGGTTCATGTAGAGCATGCAGAAAGCCTGTCCGAATGTAAAAAGATGCTGATGATGGCCAAGGCAGGAAAGAAAAATGGCTGTCTCATTGAGGGAATGGCCTGTCCCGGAGGCTGCGTAGCCGGTGCAGGAACCAATATTGCTATTGCCCAGGCCAATAAAGAAGTAGCCGGCTTTAAGCAGGCAGCAAAGCAGCCTATTCCGGATCAGGCTTAGCAGGACTTTGAGTATTAGATAATACTGAAGTGCCAGAGCTATAGCAGAGGACTAAAGACAATATCATATGTGTTGAAATGGAGAAAAAATGAATAAAGTAAGAACAAGATTTGCGCCCAGTCCTACTGGCAGAATGCACGTAGGGAATCTGAGAACGGCTCTTTATGCTTATTTAATTGCTAAACATGAAGGAGGCGATTTCCTGCTTCGTATAGAGGATACGGACCAGGAAAGATATGTAGAGGGAGCAGTAGATATTATTTATCGAACCTTGGAAAAAACCGGACTGGTTCACGATGAAGGACCGGATAAGGATAAAGGCTGCGGCCCCTATGTACAAAGTCAGCGCCAGGCCCAGGGAATCTACCTTGAATATGCAAAGCAATTAATTGATAAGGGAGAGGCCTATTATTGCTTTTGTGATAAGGAACGCCTGGAAACGCTTACCCAGACAGTAGCCGGAAAGGAAATCAATGTCTATGACAAGCATTGTCTTTCTCTGTCAAAAGAAGAAGTAGAAGCAAAACTGAAAGCAGGTGTACCCTATGTGATTCGCCAGAATAATCCGACCACAGGGATGACCACCTTTCAGGATGAAATCTATGGGGATATCACTGTAGATAATGCAGAGCTGGATGATATGATTCTGATTAAATCGGATGGCTATCCTACCTATAATTTTGCCAATGTGGTGGACGATCATCTAATGGGAATTACCCATGTGGTCAGAGGAAATGAGTATCTTTCCTCCTCACCCAAATATAATCGTTTATATGAAGCCTTTGGCTGGGAGGTACCGATTTATGTGCATTGCCCTTTGATTACGGACGAAGAACATCATAAGCTTTCCAAACGCTGTGGACATTCTTCCTACGAGGACTTAATTGAACAGGGCTTTATTACGGAAGCAGTAGTGAATTTCGTGGCACTTTTAGGGTGGAGCCCTTCAGATAATCAGGAAATATTTACCCTTGAGGAACTGGTGAAGGTCTTTGATTATCATCATATGTCCAAATCTCCTGCGGTATTTGATTATACTAAGCTGAAGTGGATGAATGGTGAATATATCAAGGCCATGGATTTCTCTGCTTTTTATGAGAGAGCTTTGCCTTATCTGAAGCAGTCCATCAGGGCAGAGCTGGATTTGAAAAAAATTGCTCAAATGGTAAAAACCAGAATCGAGGTATTTCCGGATATCGTAGAAATGGTAGACTTTTTTGAGGCCTTGCCGGAATACGATACCGCCATGTATACTCACAAAAAAATGAAAACCAATGAGGAAACCTCTCTGGAGGTTTTAAAGGAGGTTCTCCCTCTGTTAGAGAAGCAGGAGGACTATAGTAACGATGCTCTCTATCAGACGTTGGTAGAGTATGTGACGAAAAAAGGATGTAAGAATGGATATGTCATGTGGCCCATCCGTACGGCAGTAAGCGGAAAGCAGACCACTCCTGCGGGAGCGACAGAAATCATGGAGATATTGGGAAAAGAAGAATCATTAAACAGAATTCGAAAGGGAATCCAAAAGCTGGAAAATGCAGTCACCCAGTAAATCCCAATTAAAGGCCATTACTCATGGAGCCGGACCTATGCTTGTTTTAGCGGGGCCCGGTTCCGGGAAAACCTTCGTCATGATTCAGCGAGTGATATATCTGATTACCCAATTCTGTGTTGATCCCACATCCATTCTTGTCATATCCTTTTCTAAAGCCTCTGCCCAGGAACTGAAGGAACGCTTCAATAGGCAGATGGGCTCCTCTAAGGGAGTTAATTTTTCTACCTTTCATGCCTGCTTTTTTCATATTCTTAAACTCACTTACGGATACACCTCTAAAGATATTATTACACCAAAAGAACAAGAAAATATTATGAAAACGCTCTTATTAGACCCAAAGTATCAGGAGAATTATTCCAGAGAAAAGGCTGAAGAATATCTTCAACGATTTTCCTTTTATAAAAACAAAGGGCTTAAAATTATGGAAGAACAGGAGAGTAAAGAATTTAAGGAGCTTTTTCATGCATATCAGAAAGAAATGCATTCTCATCACAAACTGGATTTTGATGATATGGGACTTCTTTGTCTTCAGCTTTTTCAGGATAAACCGGATATTCTTGTCCAGTGGCAGAGAAAATTCAGCTACATCCTGATCGATGAATTTCAGGATATTAACCCAATTCAGTTTCACATCGTTCAGCTATTGGTGAAAAAAAGCAGAAATCTTTTTGTGGTGGGAGATGATGACCAGGCAATCTACAGCTTTCGTGGAGCAAGTCCAAAGATTATGTTAAATTTCCAAAAGCTTTATCCCGATTCCCAAAAAGTATTGCTGGAAACCAATTTTCGATGCAGTGGAAATATTGTCCAAAAATCTCTGGAGGTGATTGGCATAAATAAGCTGCGTTACCCCAAAGAAATCCTTGCCCATCATGAACCCAAGGCGCCGGTTAAGGTTAAAGCCTTCACTTCTGCTTTAGAGCAGCATCGTTATATGGCAGAACGCATTAGCCGGCTATTACAACAGCAGGTTGCACCTGGAGAAATTGCCTGTATTTACCGAACCAATCAAAATATGACCGGGGTGGCAGATTATTTTATTCGTCATCAGATTCCTTTTCGGATGAAGGAAGCCTCAGGAAGTATTTTTCAACACTTTATTGCCAGGGACATTCTCAGCTATTTGCAATTTTTTCTTGAAGGAAAAAAACGAAAGGATTTTCTCATTATCATGAACAAGCCCCTCAGGTATCTGTCCAGAAATGCCTGTACCTCGGAAAGGATTTCCTGGAGGGAATTGTCAGATTATTATACCTCCAAACCTTATATGAAAAAGATTATTCGGGAAATGATCAAGCAGGAAAAATGGATATGCCGATTAGACCTGTATGGAGCTATCAGTTATATTCGTAAGGTAATCGGTTATGAAGGGTATTTAAAAGAAACCATAGCCTCACAGGGCAGCTCTTGGGAGGAAGCACTGGAAATTTTGGAGTTTATTCATTCCAGTACAAGAGGAGTATCATCCCTGGAGCAGTGGAGGAGGGAGATTTATGACTATGAGGAGGCACTGCGGCAGGCAAAGGAAGAAAAGGAAGGGGTACAGCTGATTACCATGCATGCCTGTAAAGGTCTGGAATATTCTTATGTATTTATTCCCGATTGTAATGAGGGAAAGATTCCTCATA
>JBJELR010000050.1:0-4295 GCA_051879255.1 Lachnospiraceae bacterium
AGGTAATTAATGAGAAGCAGGCAGACTATATTTATTGCGATGAAACCACCTTTAAGGATGGAGACATCAATAAAATGCTGACCCTTCACTTCAAGCCGGATTATGCACCGGATAATTTACGGGCAAATAATTATATCTGCCATTTTAGCTGCTTTTCCAGAAAGCTTCTGGAAGGGGAAGAGCTGTTTCGCTCCAGATTCGATGGCAGCCAGGATCATGATATGATTCTCAGGCTCACAGACCGGGCCCGGAAGGTGGTTCATGTACCAAAGCTTCTGTACTACTGGAGAAGTCATGCAGGCAGTGTAGCCAGCAATATTGAGGCTAAGTCCTATGCCATAGAGGCAGCAAGAGGGGCGGTGGCAGAGCATTTGCGTAACCATGGTTTTGAGCATTTTCGGATAACAAGCACCAGAGCCTTTGAAACGATTTTTAAGATTAGTTATGAAATCATGGGAAATCCCAAAATCAGCATCATTATTGCCAACAAGGATCATGTGGAGGATTTAAAAAGATGTATTGCCTCCATCCGGGAAAAATCCACCTACCATAATTATGAAATTATTGTGGTGGAAAACAACAGCACTACAGAGGAAATCTTTGCTTATTATGATGAAATTCAGTGTCAGGATGAACGGATAAAGGTAATTACCCATGAAGGCCCCTTCAACTATTCCAGAGTGAATAATCTGGGGGTAAAGGAGGCCACAGGAGAATATATTCTGTTACTCAACAACGATACTCAGGTAATTACCGTCAACTGGCTGGAGGAGCTTCTGATGTATGCCCAGCGTGAAGATGTGGGAGCAGTGGGGGCAAAGCTGTATTATGCCAATAAGACCATTCAGCATGCAGGAGTAGTTATCGGACTGGGAGCTCATCGGACAGCAGGACATACCCACTATGGCCAGTCCAGAGAGAATCTGGGGTACATGGGAAGGCTCTGCTATGCCCAAAATGTTACTGCTGTAACGGGGGCCTGCCTGATGGTAAAGAAACCTCTCTATGAGGCTGCAGGAGGACTGGATGAGAACTTTGAAATCTCCCTTAATGATGTGGACTTTTGCCTGAAGCTGAGAGGGATGGGCTATCTTAACGTCTTTACCCCTTTTGCAGAAGCCTATCATTATGAGTCTATTTCCAGGGGACTAGATAATCAGGGGGAAAAGGCAGCAAGATATGAGGAGGAATCAAGGCGGTTTAGAGAAAAATGGAAGAAGGAACTGGAAGCAGGGGATCCCTATTACAACCCTAATTTTTCTCTGGACAGAAGTGACTTTTCCCTAAAGATTATGGGGGATTCTTAGGAATAAAGAGTTTTAAAATGCGGCGGATTATGGTAAAATAACTAAAGAAGCTGCCTTTGGCAGCAGGAGAAAGGGAGGAAAGGATTATGGGATATAAGGATACCTATCAATTTTGGCTGACGGACAGCTATTTTGATGAAGCAACCAAAGCGGAACTGAAGAAGATCGAGCAGAATGAAAAAGAAATCGAGGATCGTTTTTATAAAGAACTGGAATTTGGTACAGGTGGTTTAAGGGGGGTGATTGGTGCAGGCACCAATCGGATGAACCTGTATACGGTAAGAAAGGCGACCCAGGGACTTGCTAATTACATTATTCAGCAGGGAGAGAGTGAAAAAGGCGTAGCCATTGCCTATGATTCCCGCCATTTTTCACCGGAATTTGCGGATGAGGCAGCACTGTGCCTGGCAGCCAATGGAATTAAGGCCTATGTCTTTGATGCCTTAAGACCTACACCGGAGCTGTCCTTTGCACTGCGTACCCTGGGCTGTGTTTCCGGTATTGTCATTACCGCCAGCCACAATCCGCCTGAGTACAATGGCTATAAGGTATATTGGGAGGATGGCGCTCAGGTAACGGCACCCAGAGATAAAGAGATTATTGAGCAGGTACAGAGTATTACCGACTACCACAAGGTAAAGACCATGGACAAGGAGGCGGCAGTCAAAGCAGGGCTGTATCAGGTAATCGGCAAGGAGATTGATGATGCCTACATGGCAGAACTGAAAAAACAGATGATTCATCCGGAAATCATCCGGGAAGTGGCAGAGGATATTAAGATTGTTTATTCGCCCTTCAATGGCACCGGCAATATTCCGGCCAGAAGGATTTTAAAGGAGCTGGGCTATAAGAACGTTTATGTAGTAAAGGAGCAGGAGCTTCCGGATCCTAACTTTACCACCTTGGATTATCCTAATCCGGAGGATCCTAAGGCCTTCACCTTGGCTCTGAAACTGGCTAAGGAAAAGAATGCGGATATTGTATTGGCAACGGACCCGGATGCGGATCGTTTGGGGATTTATGCACTGGATACAAAATCAGGAGAATATATTCCCTTTACCGGAAATATGTCCGGTATGCTGATCGCAGAATATCTGTTCAGAGAAAAGAAGGCAACGGGAACTATGCCTCCTAATCCTGCATTAATCAAAACCATCGTAACCACCAATATGGCAGATGCCATTGCGCAGGATTACGATGCCAGACTGATTGAGGTATTAACCGGCTTCAAGTACATCGGTGAACAGATCAAGCTGTCCCTCGAAACCGGCTGCAACAGCTATGTGTTTGGCCTGGAGGAAAGCTATGGCTGTCTGGCAGGTACCCATGCCAGAGATAAGGATGCCATTGTGGCAGTGATGTGCCTTTGTGAGGTGGCTGCATGGTGCAAAAAGCAGGGAATTACCTTGTGGGATCAGATGCTGAAGCTTTATGAAAAATACGGCTATTTTAAAGAGGACTTATATACCATCACCCTGAAAGGAATTGACGGCTCCAAACAGATTCAGGAGATGATGGATAAATTAAGAAGTAACCCGCCAAAGGAGTTTGGCGAGCTGAAGGTAGTTTCGGTGAGAGACTATGAAAGTGGCGAGATAACCAATATGGCTACCGGAGAAAAAACCTCCACAGGCCTTCCTAAGTCCAATGTATTGTACTTTGATTTAACCCAGGATTCCTGGTGCTGTGCAAGACCATCGGGAACAGAGCCCAAGATCAAGTTTTACATGGGAGTGAAGGGAAGCAGTCTGGAGGATGCAGCCAAGAAGAATGCAGCACTGACGGAAAGCCTGAAGGCATACTTATAAGCAGGAGAAAAAGGGAAAAGAGGGCTGTTGCTTTACATGCGACAGTCCTTTTTCAGAAGTGGGAAGGGAAGAATGAGCAGCATATTCAACAGAAGCAATCTGAAGAAAACCATTTACTATCTGAAAAGAAATGGAATGAAGGCCGCCCTGGCTGCCATAGGGGAAAGAACCCGGGCTGCCTATATGGCCGATTATACCTATCAGGATCCGGGAGAGGAAGTGTTAAAAGGACAGCGGGAACAAAAATGGGAAAATCCTGTTGTATTCAGCATTCTGGTACCTGCTTTTGAAACCAGGGAAGCATTTTTCCATCAGCTTGCCGCTTCCCTTGAAGCACAGACCTATCCTTATTGGGAGCTTCTGATTGCAGATGCCAGTGAAACTGACCGGGTTGAACGGGCGGCAGCAAACTGGAAGGATAAACGAATCCATTATGTTCGTCTGCCCCAAAACAGAGGAATCAGTGAAAACAGCAATATCGCGTTAAAGCAGCTTAAGGGGGACTATATAGGGCTTTTGGATCATGATGATTATCTTACTCCCAATGCATTGTTTGAAATGGCTATGGCCATAGAAGGCGGGAAAAGGAAAGGAAGGGAATACGAGCTTTTATACTCTGACGAGGATAAATGCGATGAAAGGGGAAGTACCTTTCATGACCCTCATTTTAAGCCTGATTTCAATTTGGATTTATTTTTGACCAACAACTATCTTTGCCATTTTTTGGTGATGAAACGGGAGTTGATGCAGGCTTTGGGCTTTCGTAAGGCCTATGATGGGGCACAGGATTACGACCTTTGTTTAAGGGCAGTTGCCCGGCTGATGGAGGAAGAAAAAAGGGTGGAGGATGCCATCTGCCATGTGCCTGGGGTGCTTTATCACTGGCGCTGCCATGAGGCTTCTACAGCGGCCAATCCCAAGAGTAAGGCCTATGCCTATGAGGCGGGAAAGAGCGCTCTGGAGGATTTTTTGAAGAAGCAGGGCTGGAAGGCAAGGGTGAGTCATATGCGCCACGTGGGCTTTTACCGGGTGGACTACGAAGGCGGGGTATTTGCCCAGAGACCGGATGTGGTGGCCATGGGAGGAAAGCTCTTAAGCCATGGAAGGGTTGCTGCCACTGCCTTTGACCAAGAGGGAAATCCCCTTTATGAAGGGCTGCCTGCAGCCTACAGCGGCTATA
>JBJELR010000051.1:0-24920 GCA_051879255.1 Lachnospiraceae bacterium
AAAGAAGACAGAAAGCAGACGCTGGAAGCAGTAATGGAGGTGGCAAAGGGAAAAATTGTGATTATTGCTCATGTGGCCTGTAACAATACAGCAGACAGCCAGGAGCTGGCAGCCCATGCTGAGAGCCTTGGAGTAGATGCCATTGCCTCTATCCCTCCCATTTATTTCCGCTTGCCGGACTATGCTATTGCAAAGTACTGGAACGATATTTCCGCAGCGGCTCCCGATACCGATTTTATTATCTATAATATTCCTCAGCTTGCAGGAGTTTCCTTAACCGTTAGCTTGCTGCAGGAAATGAAGAAAAACAAAAAGGTAATCGGCGTAAAAAATTCTTCCATGCCGGTGCAGGATATTCAGATGTTTAGGGATCAGGATGTCATTGTTTTTAATGGTCCTGACGAGCAGTTCCTTTCCGGACTTGCAGCAGGAGCAATCGGGGGGATAGGAGGAACTTATGCAGCTATGCCTGAACTGTTCCTTAAGGTAAGAGAGCTTTTTCTTGAAGGAAAGATGGAAGAAGCAAGGGTAATTCAAAATGAGATTTGCAGAATTATTTATAAGCTGTGTTCCGCCCATGGAAATATGTACGCAGTGATTAAAGAAGTAATTCGTATGCAGGGAGGACCCGATATCGGAAGTGTGCGGGCACCCCTGGCAGAATTAATTGAAGCGGATTATGCAGTATGCAAAGAAGCAGCAGGTATGATTGAAGATGCAAGGAAAAAATATTGCTAACCAATGGGCATAAAACAATTAAAAAGGCATGGATTTTTCCATGCCTTTTTCCTTCAAGGGAGAGGATTAGTTAATAGACCAGGCAGGGCCTGTTCTACGCATGGGGATAAAACAACAGGAGGAATTTATGGCAGCAGCACAGAGCTTACTTTTAGATATACAGGTATCTTATAATCAGTTTACTAAAACGGAAAAAAAGATAGCTGAATTTGTAATAAAGAATACGAATCAGGTGTTGTTCATGTCGATTACCGATTTGGCAGATGCCTGTAAGGTGGCAGATGCCAGTGTGCATCGTTTCTGCCGAACCATGGGGTTAAAAGGTTATCAGGAATTTAAAATGAAGCTTTCCTTAAGCATGAACTCCGATGAAAGTACGGTAATGGAGTCAGAAAGTACCTCATCAAAGATAGATTCTCTGGAGTTTACACTGGATAAAATTATTCAGAGCCATATTAGTGCCCTGAAGGAAACAAGAATGCTGATTCAGGAAGATGAAGTAGAAAAGACCCTGCGAATGATGGAGGATGCAAAAACGATTTATTTTTTCGGTGTGGGCGATTCTCTTTTAAGTGCGAAGGAGGCAAGAAATAAATTTTTAAGGATTACCAATAAGGTAAGCTGTGTGGATGACCCTCATATGCAGGCCATGACGGCCTCCATGGCAGACGAAAGTGATTTAATTTTTATTATCTCCTATTCCGGCTCAACAAAAGACAATGTACACGTAGCGAAGATTGCCAAGGATTCAGGAGCAAAGGTAGTGGGAATAACCCGCTTTTTAAAATCTCCCTTAACAGGCTATACGGATACCTTATTAGTGTGCGGTTCCAATGAAGGACCTCTGGATGGAGGCAGTATGGGAGCGAAACTGAGTCAGCTCTACATTATTGACGTATTGTTTCAGGAATACTATCGGAGGAATAAGGGGATGTCCAAGGAAAATAACAAAAAAACCTCCAAAGCCGTAGTGGAAAAGCTATACTAGTAAACCCGGAAGAAAGAGTGGGCAGGTGGCTATGTACGATAAATTAACGAAATCTGACATTGAAAAAATGGAAAAAGAAATCGAATATCGAAAGCTGGAGTTAAGAAAACAATTATTGGAGGAAGTAAAGGAAACCAGAGCGCATGGAGATTTAAGCGAAAATTTTGAATACCATGCGGCGAAACGGGAAAAGAACAAAAATGAAAGCCGTATTCGTTACTTAGAAAGAATGATTCGAACAGCGCAGATCATCGATGATCGTTCCAACCAGGATGAAGTAGGAATGAACAATCGGGTAGAGGTTTACTTCGAGGAGGAAGGAGTTACGGAAAGCTATCGCATTGTGACTACAGTAAGAGGCGATTCCCTAAACCAGCTAATCAGTATTGAATCGCCCCTGGGCAAAGCCTTACTGGGAAAAAAAGAAGGAGACAGGGTCGAGGTACAGGTTAATCCCGATTATAGCTATTTTGCAGTCATCAAAAAGATTGATAAAACGGAAGATGACAGTGAAGATAAAATTCGCAGCTATTAAGGTGTGCGGACGAATGTTGTAAGAGGAAATAAAAGGAATGAGTATTGAACGGGAAAGATTTGAGGCAGCAAGGAATAAAATAATCGGGGGAGAGAGGAATCCTAAGGGAATCGGTACTCTGACGGAAAAAACCGTTCATGCAGTTCTGAAAAACTACTATCAGCCGGATCCTTCCAAACAGGAAATTCCCATTGGAAATCTGGTAGCCGATATTTTTACAGGAGAAGAAATCCTGGAGATTCAGACACGTAATTTTTTTCCTCTGAGAAAAAAGCTGGAAGCTTTTTTGCCCGACTATCCCGTTACCATCATCTATCCCTTGCCCTATCAAAAGTGGGTAATCTGGATAGATGAAGAAACCGGCGAGCTTACTCCAAAAAGAAAATCACCCAAAACAGGCAGTCTGTACGATGCGTTCAAGGAGTTGTATAAAATCAAGGATTTTCTGTCCCATTGCCATTTGACGATTAAAGTGGTATTTCTGGATATGGAAGAATATCGGCTGTTGAATGGGTGGAGTCAGGATAGAAAAAGAGGCAGCCGGCGATACGACAGAATTCCCTTAAGTCTTGTAGAAGAAACCACGCTAACCTGTCCTGAGGATTATCTGCAGCTGCTTCCCTATGGGCTAGAGGAGCCCTTTAGTGTAAAGACCTTTGCAAAAGCAGTGAAAATAAAACAGGATCGGGCAAGCCAGATCCTGCAGATTCTTTATCAGTTTAACTTGGTAGAACGAATAGGAAAAAAGGGAAATGCCTATCTCTATCGGGTTAAAGAAGAAAATTGATTAAGCTTCAATAGCTTCTCCGTTCATAAAGCGGGCAATCTTTCGGTCACAGTCAAGAATATGCACCTCAAGCCAGTGGTTCAGGTAGTCAAACAGCTCCATAAGAACCTTATCCTGAGTTCCCAGAGAAATCGTTTCCATGTCTAAATGGAAGGAATCCAGTTTCTTGCCAAAGTCCTCATGGGCCTTTAGGTGAAGCTCAAAACGCGGATAATTAAGAGATTCCATTAAAGCCTCCTCGGCATGAAAATGCTTATCGGCGTAATCCCGCATTCCCTGAAGAATCTTAACCAGCTCATCATACTTATAAAGAATATGTTCATCCTTCAATAAAGTCTGAGCCTGTTCAATTAAAGAAAATAAATGTTGATGCTGCTCATCCAATTCATGAATACCAATGGCGTATTCCGGATTCATCTTGTACATATGAAAATCCTCCTCTAAATCATGTGCAAATCTACAACTGCCAAACACCCCCATGTCGGTCTGCTTTCCCCCCTGTCAAACTCAACTGGTGTAGTAAAAAAAGAATATCATGAAAGCTGAGGAAACTCAACAAGATACAGTATTGTTGCAAATTTTATACAAACTTGGTAGCTTTCCTTTTGCTCATGTGGTTACTTCGCCATATAAATTTACAATTCTGTTTGAATGCAAGCATTCACAGAATGTAAATATGCATGGCTCTGAATAGACAAAATTTTATAGAAAATTAATTGACCTGAATTGAGGATAAAGCTAAGATAAACAATAACGGTCAAAAACTGAAAGGAAAAGTCTATGTTTAAGATTATTAAATACCTCAGGGAGGTAAAATACAGTGCTCTTGCTATTATTCTATTACTGATTGTACAAGCCTACTGTGAGCTTTCTCTGCCTGCATTTACGGCAGATATCATTGACATCGGAATCATGCAGGGCGGTGTAGAGAATGGAGGAGTGTCTGCCGGGGGAGCGGACTGGAATGTACAGTTAAATTATTTGTTGACTACAGGAGCAAAAATGCTGGGGATGACACTGGCCATGTTGGCTTGTGCAGTAGTGGTGGGACTTTTAGCCTCCCGGGCAGGCGCCTTGATTGGTAAAAACCTGCGGGAGAGAATTTTTTGCAAGGTAGTTTCTTTTTCCCACACAGAAATCGATCAGTTTTCCACTGCCTCTTTGATTACCAGAAGCACCAACGATATTCAGCAGATTCAGATGGTTTCCATTATGCTTCTTAGGATGGTAGCTTACGCACCAATTATGGGAATAGGCGGAATTATCAAGGTAGCCGGCACCAAAACAGGAATGGATTGGATTATTGTCATCGCCGTAGGTGCCATCATGATTTTGGTAGTGGCTTTGATGAAAATTGCCTTGCCTAAATTTAAGATTGTACAGACATTGATTGACCGGCTAAACCTGGTATCCAGAGAAATTTTGACGGGAATTCCGGTAATCAGAGCCTTCAGCAGAGAAGATCATGAGAAGAAAAGATTTGAAGCAGCCAACCGGGACTTAATGAAAACCCAGTTGTTTACCAACCGGGTAATGACCTTTATGATGCCGGCAATGATGCTGATTATGAATGGCATTACGGTTTTAATCGTATGGGCAGGAGCAAAGGGGGTGGATCTGGGAAGACTTCAGGTAGGAGATATGATGGCGTTTATCACCTATACCATGCAGATTGTCATGTCCTTTTTGATGCTTACCATGATTTCGATTATGCTGCCCAGAGCAGGTGTGGCAGCAGACCGTATTGATGAGGTGCTACATACGGATGTAAGTATTCAGGATAAGAAAGAGGTAATGGATGATATTCTTAAGGAGCCGAAGGGGGAAGTGACCTTTGAAGGAGTAAGCTTTCGCTATCCCAATGCAGATGAGGATGCCCTATCAGAAATCAGCTTTACGGCCGGACCGGGTAAGGTTACGGCAATTATTGGAAGCACAGGCTGTGGTAAGTCTACCCTTTTGCATCTGATTCTTCGTTTTTATGATGTAACGAAAGGGCGTATCCTGATTGACGGAGTGGATATTCGGGAGCTTTCCCAGAAAAAACTCCATAGTCTGTTAGGCTTTGTACCACAAAAGGGGGTACTGTTTTCCGGCACCATTGCATCAAACATTAAATTTGGCGGCAGGGGAATTGAAGAAGATACGGTGAAGAAAGCTGCGAAGATTGCCCAGGCTACGGAATTTATTGCACAGAAAAAAGGGCAGTACGACAGCGAAATTGCCCAGGGAGGGAGTAATGTTTCCGGAGGACAAAAGCAACGGCTGTCCATTGCCAGAGCCATTGCCGTCAATCCTAAAATTTATCTTTTTGATGACAGCTTTTCCGCCTTGGATTACAAAACCGATTCTGCCCTGAGAAAGGCTCTTAATGAAGAAACAAAAGAGGCTACAGTCATTATCGTTGCTCAACGAATCAGCACGATTTTACAGGCGGATCAGATTCTGGTTCTGGAGGACGGGCGAATCGTAGGAAAAGGAACCCATAAAGAGCTTCTGGATTCCTGTGAGGAATATTTGGAAATCGCAAAATCACAGCTATCTGAGGCAGAGCTGAAAGGAGGGAAAGCAGGATGAGTGAACCCATAAAAAACTCCAGAAGACCGGGCTTTGGACATGGACATGGGCATGGCCATCCGGGAGGTGGAATGATGCCTGGAGAGAAGGCCAGAGATTTCAAAGGAACAACGAGAAAGCTCTTGGCCTACATGGGAAAGTATAAGTTTGCACTGTTGGCTGTAATCGTTTTTGCCATAGGAGGAACTGCATTTAATACCCTGGGGCCCAGAGTACTGAGCAAGGCCACCACTGAAATTTATACGGGACTGGTAAATAAGCTGTCGGGGACAGGTGGAATTCATTTTGGAAAAATAGGAAAAATTCTGACTATTTTATTGGTATTATATGTCATCAGCTCCTGTCTTTCTTTTATTCAGGGCTGGATAATGACCGGAATATCCCAAAAGCTGTGTTATAAATTAAGGGAAGAAATTTCAGAAAAAATACACCGTCTGCCATTGGGGTATTTTGAATCCAGAACCGTAGGAGAAGTATTGTCCCGGATTACCAATGATATAGATACTTTGGGGCAGAGTCTGAACCAGAGTGTAACCATGTTAATTACGGCAGTAACAACGCTGATTGGAGTACTAATCATGATGCTTTTAATCAGCCCTGTCATGACCCTGATTGCCTTAGTTATTTTGCCTATTTCAGGTGGTTTTGTGGGGGTTATTGTTAAACATAGTCAAAAATATTTTGTGGATCAGCAAACCTATCTGGGAAAGATAAACGGGCAGGTGGAGGAAACCTACAGTGGACAGAATATTGTAAAAGCATTTAATCGTGAAGAAGCGGTTATGGAAGAATTCATGGAAACCAATAATAAGCTTTATGAATCAGCCTGGAAATCTCAATTTTTTTCCGGCTTGATGCAGCCCATGATGAATCTGGTAGGAAATCTGGGCTACGTGGCAGTAGCCATCAGCGGCAGTTATCTGGTGATTAAAGGCAGGATTCAGGTGGGAGACATTCAGGCCTTTATTCAATACGTGAAGAATTTCACCCAGCCAATTACTCAGATTGCACAGGTATCTAATATGCTGCAGTCTATGGCTGCGGCAGCAGAAAGGGTTTTTGAATTTTTAAATGAAAAAGAGGAGGAGCAGCTTAATGAACATTCCATTTCCCCCAAGGAGATTAGAGGAGAAGTGGATTTTGAACAGGTTGCCTTTGGCTATACCAGAGAAAAACAGATTATTCATCATTTTAGCTGCCATGTAGATCCGGGACAGATGGTGGCCATTGTGGGGCCTACAGGAGCAGGAAAAACCACTATGGTTAAGCTGCTTATGCGGTTCTACGATGTAAATGGAGGCTGTATTAAGGTAGACGGGCATAACATTAAGGAGTATAACCGCTCTAAGCTGCGTGAGGCCTTTGGCATGGTATTACAGGATACCTGGCTGTTTAAAGGCAGTATCATGGAAAACATTCGTTATGGAAGGTTGGAGGCTACAGATGAGGAAGTCATTGCCGCAGCAAAAGCAGCCCATGCCCATCATTTCATTCAAACTTTACCGGAAGGCTACCAGATGGAGCTGAATGAGGATGCCAGCAATGTTTCCCAGGGCCAGAAACAGCTTCTGACCATTGCCAGAGCAATTTTAGCCAATAATCCGATTCTTATTCTGGATGAAGCCACCAGCAGCGTGGATACCCGAACAGAGCGAAGGATTCAACAGGCAATGAATAATCTGATGAAGGGAAAAACCAGCTTTGTCATTGCCCACCGTCTTTCTACCATTCAGGATGCAGATCTGATTCTGGTGATGAAGGACGGAGATATTGTAGAGCAGGGCAACCATCATGACCTTTTGGAAAAGGGAGGCTTTTATGCTTCCTTATATCAGTCACAGTTTGAAAACATAAGCGCATAAAATACAAAAGAGGTAGGTAAATACTTCGGAATGGAGGAAGAATGAATCAGGAAGGAAAAATCCCCAGATATTCTGATAAGAATATCCGGGCAAAAGGAAAAAAAGTAATCTTGGCAGTGGTTGTGGCGGCAGTAGCGGTATTTCTTGCAACTAGCTCCACTTATCAGATCAGGGAGCAGGAGCAGGCGGTGCTGACTACCCTGGGAAAGGCGGAGGCGGTAACACAGCCGGGACTTCACTTTAAAATTCCCCTTATTCAGAAGGTGCAGAAGGTAAATACCACCATTCAGGGCTTCCCCATTGGGTATGTTCTGGATACAGATGCTTCGGTGGAAGAAGAATCGGTAATGATTACCAGTGACTTTAATTTTATCAATGTAGATTTCTTCGTGGAATACAAGGTTTCAGACCCGGTGAAGGCAGTCTATGCTTCGGAAAATCCGGTAAAGATTCTGAAAAACCTTTCTCAGAGCTGTATCCGTACGGTGATTGGGAGTTATGAGGTAGACAGCGTATTGACCACAGGAAAAAATGAAATTCAGGCAGCCATCCGGGATATGGTGTCTGAAAAGCTGCAGCAGCATGATATAGGTGTTTCTCTGGTGAATATCACCATTCAGGATTCAGAGCCTCCCACAGCAGAAGTCATGGAAGCCTTTAAAAATGTAGAAACCGCAAAACAGGGCAAGGAAACTGCCATCAACAACGCCAACAAATACCGTAATGAAAAGCTTCCCGATGCACAGGCAGAGGCGGATAAAATCATTAAAGCGGCGGAAGCCTATAAACAGGAACGAATCAATGAAGGTGCCGGACAGGTGGCCAGATTTAATGCCATGTATGAGGAATACATAAAAAATCCCATTATTACCAAGCAGAGGATGTTTTACGAAACCATGGAGGAGGTTCTTCCGGATTTAGAATTAATTATTGACTCCGGTGATGGTGTGCAGAAGATACTGCCCCTGGATTCCTTCTTCTCTGAGGGAATAAAAAACTCTGAGAATGCAGCCAATAATACGGCTTCTGAGCCGACAGCAAACAGCCGGGAGGAATAGCAGGATGAAAAAAGCAGGTAAAGTAGTTTTCGTAATCATACTGATATTAGTTTTGTTTCTGGGGGTATCCTCATTAGTGATTACACAGGAAAATGAGTATACCGTTATTCGGCAGTTTGGAAGGATTGACCATGTACAGACTCAGGCCGGCGTGAGCGTTAAAATTCCCTTTTTGCAGACCCAGGCTACCCTGCCCAAGCATATTCTGGTCTATGATCTGGCTCCTTCCGACGTGATTACCAAGGATAAGAAAACCATGATTACTGACAGTTATGTTTTGTGGAAGATTACCGATCCCGTTAAGTTCGTACAGACCTTAAACAGCTCCATTGGGAATGCGGAAAGCCGGATTGATACCATAGTTTATAATTCCATCAAAAACATTATTGGTTCCCTTCTTCAGGAAGAGGTGATTTCCGGCAGAGACGGAGAGCTGGCAGAGGCCATTATCGGCAATATCGGGGATAAATTTACCCAGTATGGAATTCAGATTATTGCCATCGAAACCAAGCAGTTGGATTTACCCAATGACAATAAGGAAGCGGTTTATGAGCGAATGATTTCCGAAAGAGGAAATATTGCGGCTACCTATACGGCAGAGGGGAGTGCAGAAGCACAGATCATTAAAAATACCACCGACAAGGAGGTCAGTATTCTGCTGTCGGAGGCCCAAAAGCAGGCAGAAATCCTGAGGGCAGAGGGAGAAGCAGAATATATGCGTATTCTGTCAGAGGCTTATCGGGATGAAAGCCGCAGTGATTTTTACAGCTTCGTCAGAAGCCTGGATGCATTGAAGGAATCAGTAAGGGGAGAAAATAAAACGGTTATTCTTTCCAAGGATTCTCCCATCGCCCGGATTTTCTATGGTGGAAATTAAGGAAGGCCTGACAGGATATGGTAAGCATACACATCAATATGGTTGCAGGCTTTTTGCAGAAAGAGGAGCTTTTGGGGATTATCGGGACTGCTTTTCTTTTCTGTCTGACTCTGGGGATATGGCTTTACCGGAGGAAAAAGAAGAACGGCCGGAGAGCCTTTGATGAGATGGAAGGCCACGAGTTTGAATACTACTGTGCGGATTTGCTGCGCCATAAGGGATTTACGGAGGTGGAGGTAACCAAAGGAAGCGGGGATTACGGAGTAGATATTCTTGCCCAAAAGGAAGGAGTTACCTACGCTATTCAATGCAAATGCTACAGCTCCCCCATAGGAGTGAAAGCCGTTCAGGAGGCTTATGCAGGACGGGATTATTATGACCGGATGGTGGGAGCAGTGCTGACCAATCAGTATTTTACGGAACCGGCAGTTGAGGCAGCCAAAAAGCTGAAGATACTGCTTTGGGACAGAGGCTATCTGGAGATGATGGAGGAAGAATAAGCCACTGGCAAAATAGACAGAAAAACAAAGGCAAAGCAGAAGAAGGATAGATAAAAATAGATATATTTAATAATAAATCTATAAATTTTTTGTATAAAATAGAAAAAACATTGTATTTTTGAAAAGAATGGTGTATAATAAAAACACTTCTGTAGGCACAGAAGAAAAGCATATTTTTTTAGGAGGAAAAAACATGAAAAAGAAACTCTTAGGTTTAGTGCTTTCTGTTGCTATGGTTGCCACCTTATTGGTTGGCTGTGGCGGACAGCAGACAGCAGCTCCTGCTGCTTCAGATGCAGCAGCAGGCACAGAAGCAGAAAGCGTGGCAGGCGCTGTCAGTGAAGCAGCAGGTGGAGACGTATCCGGTGCGAATGTAGCAGTTTTCTACTACACCTATAGCGATACATACATCGCAAGTGTACGTACTGCCCTTGATGCAGCATTAGATGCAGCGGGAATTTCCTATCAGGATTATGATTCCAACAACAACCAGACTACACAGAATGAGCAGATTGATACTGCCATTGCACAGGGGGCAAACGTACTGGTGGTGAATATTGTTACTTCCGGTTCCGTAGATGCTTCCCAGGCGATTGTTGACAAGGCAAGCGCAGCAGGTGTTCCTGTAATCTTCTTCAATCGTGCGGTAGAAGGTGATGAGGATGCAGGTAAGGTACTTGGAAGCTATGACAAATGTGCATTTGTAGGAACAGACGCTCCTGAAGCAGGTCATATGCAGGGTAAAATGATTGGTGATTATCTGGTAGCAAACTATGATGCTGTTGACTTAAATGGTGATGGCGTTATCCAGTACGCTATGTTCATGGGTCAGTTAGGTAATGCAGAAGCTATCGCTCGTACTCAGTTTGGTGTAGAAGATGCCAACGCAGTATTAACTGCAGCAGGTAAACCCGAATTAGAGTATTTTGATGCTTCCAATTCCGATAAATATCAGGTTGACCAGGATGGTGCATGGAGTGCAACTGCAGCTAACGCGTACATGGTTACCAACCTTTCTCAGTACAACGAAGCAAATGGCAACATGATTGAGCTGGTTATCTGCAACAATGACGGTATGGCTGAAGGTGCTATTACTGCTCTTAATGATGCAGGCTACAATCTGGGCACAGAAGACTGTGTAACCATTCCCGTATTTGGTGTAGATGCAACTGCAGCAGCAGTTCAGCTGATTGCTGATGGTAAAATGACCGGTACCATTAAACAGGATGCTGAAGGTATGGCAAATGGTATTGCTCACTTAGTAGGCAATGCAGCAGCAGGCAAAGAAGTTATGGCAGATACTGACAGCTATGTAATTGACGAAAATGTCAGCAACAAAATTTATATTCCTTACGCTACTTATACAGGAGAATAATTTTTAACGGATGAAGCCGAACGTCTGCATTAGGCAGATAAATAAATAAAGGAAACTAAGGGCAGCAGCACTTGAGAGCTGCTGCCTTTTTTCCGTAAGGTGATTGGAGGAGAAGGCTATGGAACATGATGTTCTATTACAAATGACAGATATTTGTAAGGAATTTCCCGGAGTTAAAGCATTGGATCATGTTTCTTTGACGGTGAAGCGGGGTACGGTTCATGCTCTTATGGGAGAGAACGGTGCAGGAAAATCTACTTTGATGAAATGTCTTTTTGGTATGTACAGCAAGGATGAAGGCAGGATTTTCTTAGAAGGCAAAGAGGTTAACTTCAAGAACTCAAAAGAAGCATTGGAAAACGGTGTGGCTATGGTACACCAGGAGTTGAATCAGGCATTGAAGCGAAATGTCATGGATAATATCTGGCTGGGACGTTATCCGAAAATAGGCGGTGTCATGGTGGATGAAAAAAAGATGTATAATGACACCATGAAGGTTTTTAATGATTTGGGAATTGATGTGGATCCCAAAAGAATAATGAGCACCATGCCGGTGTCTCAGAGGCAGATGGCAGAAATTGCAAAGGCAGTTTCCTTTAACTCAAAAATTATTGTTTTTGATGAGCCTACTTCTTCTCTAACGGAAGAAGAAGTAGAACATTTATTTAAGATTATTAATATGCTGCGGGACAGAGGCTGCGGTATAATTTACATATCTCATAAAATGGCAGAGATTCTGCGTATTTCAGACGAGGTTACGGTCATGCGTGACGGTACCTGGGTGGCCACCGAACCTGCAAGTGAGCTTACTACAGAGAAAATTATCAAGCTTATGGTAGGTCGTGAGTTGGGCAATCAGTTTCCGCCTAAAACCAATAAGCCCGGAAAGGTCGCCCTGGAGGTAAGCGGACTGACTGCACAGTATTCCCTGTTAAATGATGTATCCTTTAATGTGCATCAGGGAGAAATTGTAGGGCTGGCAGGTCTGGACGGTTCAGGACGTACAGAATGTCTGGAAACTCTTTTTGGTATTGCGGCAAGAAAATCCGGAACCATCAAACTGGATGGTAAACAGGTGCGTAATCGAAACGCCAGGGAATCCATAAAAAACGGCTTCGCTCTGTTAACAGAGGAACGGCGGGCAACAGGTATTTTCGGTATTTTGAGTATTCGGGAAAATACCGTCATTTCCAGCTTAAAGAAGCACCTGAAAGGCTTTTACCTAAGTGATAAGTCAATGAAGGAGGATACGAAATGGTCCATTGATGCCATGCGTACCAAAACACCTACTCAGGAAACCAAGATCCGAACACTGTCCGGTGGTAACCAGCAGAAGGTAATTCTGGGACGTTGGCTACTGACGGAGCCGGAGGTATTGCTTCTGGATGAGCCTACAAGAGGTATTGATGTAGGTGCAAAGTATGAGATTTATCAGTTAATCATTGATTTGGCCAACAAGGGTAAGGTGGTTATTATGGTATCCTCAGAGATGCCGGAGCTGTTAGGTGTATGTGACAGAATTCTGGTTATGTCAGGAGGCCGTCTGGCGGGTGAAGTAGATGCCAGAAATACGACACAGGAAGAGATAATGACTCTTGCTGCAAAATACGTATAAAGGAGAGGTAAGTCTTATGAAAATCATTGCCAATATGCAGGAAAAAGCAGCTAATTACAAAGCACTGGACAGCAAAGACAAAAAAACATACTGGAAAGAATTCTTTTTAAATAATGCATTATATTTTTTATTAATTATCGCTGTTATTTATACCTATACGCAAAACCCCAGATTTCTTTCTGCCAATTCCATCATTAATATTATCAGCCTTTCAGCAGCCAATATTCCTATTGCCTGTGGAATTGCAGGCTGCATCGTATTAACCGGTACGGATCTTTCCGCAGGACGCGTGGTAGGTCTGCCGGCATGTATTTCCGCCTCCCTTTTACAGGCAGTGGATTATGGAAGCAAAATGTTTCCGGATTGGCCGGTATTTCCCATACCTGTGGTTATCCTTATTGTAATGGTAGTAGGTGGTATAGTAGGTTGGGTAAATGGATTTTTTGTGGCAAAGTTTCAATTACATCCTTTTATTGTAACCCTGGCAACTCAGTTAATCGTTTATGGTACACTTTTGATGTATATTATGCTGAATGGAAATAACGGTCAGCCCTTATCCGGTCTGGATAAATCCTTTAAGGATTTCGTAACCGGCTCCTTATTTAAGGTTGCGGGAGTACCTGTCCCCAACTATGTTCTGTATGCGGTTATTGTGGTCATTGTCATGTGGTTTATCTGGAATAAAACCACCTTTGGTAAAAATATGTTTGCAGTAGGCTCTAATCCTGAGGCCGCTAACGTATCCGGTGTTAACGTAATGAAAACGACTATTCTGGTACATACCCTTGCAGGTGTAATGTATGGAATTACCGGCTTTATCGAGTCCGCACGTATCGGCTCCAATCAGGCAGGAACCGGACTGAACTATGAGTGCGATGCTATTGCAGCCTGCGTTATCGGTGGAGTATCCTTCGTTGGTGGTACAGGTAAAATCAGTGGCGTGGTTATAGGAGTATTTTTACTTCGTATTATTTTCGTTGCGTTAAACTTCTTATCCATCAATGCTAATCTGCAGTATATTATTAAGGGATTAATCATCCTGATTGCCTGCGCCATTGATATGAGAAAATATCTGGTTCGTAAATAAGATTCAGAAAACCGTTACATTCTGCCTATGGCTGGTATGTAGCGGTTTTTTATGCTATGATACAAAAAAGTGAGCTGTAAAAGTAAATCCTTGGTGTGAAATGCCTGGGAATGGAGGAAAAAATGGAAAAAGAAAAAAAGGTTTATCGTCTGACCAAAGCCAGCTATGTGGTAAGAGTACTGGTAGGAGCATATTTGCTCTATACGGTTTATGAACTGGTGAATAACTGGCAGGAGTGTACCGGCATGACACTGGTATTTTCAGTATTGGGAGCAATTGTCTTTCTTCTTCTGGGTATCTTTTTTGTCATACAGGGTATTTTCATGATTCAAACCGGCAGATATGCAGGAGGAGTCATGGATGCAGGTATAGAAGCAGAGGAAAAAGCAGGAGATAAGAATATTCATTCGTAAAATAAGTTAAAAAAGATAAAATCAAGAAAAAATCCGTACCATGAAGTCTTGTTTCTTATGAAAGAGTATAGTATTCTATAAAAGTCATAGCAAATTTACAATGGAGGAACGGTCATGACGAATTTAGAACTGCAGATTATGGCGAATAAGGTTCGTATAAATATCATTAAGGCTGTCCACAGTGCAAAGGCGGGACATCCCGGAGGCTCATTGTCGGCGGCGGATATTTTTACTTTTCTATATTTTGAAGAAATGAAGGTTGACCCATCTAATCCGAAAGATCCGGATAGGGACAGATTCGTATTGTCCAAAGGGCATACTGCCCCCGGACTTTATGCGGCGCTGGCACTTAAGGGCTTCTTTCCCGAAGAAGACCTATTGACCCTAAGAAAGCTGGGCTCTTACCTGCAGGGACATCCGGAGATGAAGCATACTCCCGGAATAGATATGTCTACCGGCTCCTTGGGACAGGGCATTTCGGCGGCGGTAGGAATGGCATTGGCGGCGAAGATGGACAAGAAGGATTATCGTGTATATACCCTTTTGGGGGATGGAGAGCTTCAGGAGGGACAGGTATGGGAAGCAGCCATGTTTGCCGGTTTTAGAAAGCTGGATAATCTGGTGCTTATTGTGGACAACAATAATCTGCAGATTGACGGCAGGGTTGATCAGGTTTGCTCCCCCTATCCTCTGGAAGATAAATTTGCAGCCTTTAATTTCCATGTAATTACCATAGATGCCCATGATTTTGATTCCCTTCGGGCAGCCTTTAAGGAAGCCGGGGAAATTAAGGAGAAGCCTGTAGCTATCATTGCCAAAAGTATAAAAGGTAAGGGAGTTTCTTTTATGGAGAATAGTGCAGCATGGCATGGAACAGCGCCTAATGATGAACAATGCGAAGCTGCTTTGCAGGAATTGGAAAGGATAGGTGAAGCATTATGCCGGAAATAAAAAGAATTGCCACCAGAGAGGGTTATGGAAAGGCCCTGGTAGAATGTGGAGCAAAATATCCCAATCTTGTGGTCCTGGATGCAGATTTAGCTGCCTCCACAAAGACAGGAATGTTTCAAAAAGAATACCCGGATAGATTTTTTGATTGTGGAATAGCAGAAGCCAATATGATCGGCTTGGCCGCAGGACTGGCAGCCGCAGGGAAGGTGGTCTTTGCCAGCTCCTTTGCCATGTTTGCCACAGGACGGGCCTATGAACAGATTCGCAATTCGGTGGGCTATCCCGGATTAAACGTGAAAATCGGAGCCTCCCACGCAGGAATTACGGTAGGTGAGGATGGGGCCTCCCACCAGTGTAACGAGGACATTGCTCTGATGCGGAGCATTCCGGGGATGGTGGTCATCAATCCTTCGGATTATATTGAAGCTATGGAGGCAGTAAAAGCGGCTATTGAACACCAGGGGCCGGTTTATCTCCGCTTTGGGCGGGCAAATGTACCTGTCATTAATGACAGGCCGGATTATCGTTTTGAACTGGGAAAAGGTCAGGTATTGCAGGAAGGCAGTGATGTTACCATTATTGCCACCGGATTAATGGTAAATTCTTCCTTAGAGGCGGCTGAAAGGCTGGCACAGGATGGTATTCGTGCAGAAATTATCAATATTCATACCATCAAGCCTCTGGATGAAAACCTGGTAGTGGCCTCCGCGAAAAAAACCGGGAAGGTGGTAACGGTAGAGGAGCATTCCGTCATTGGAGGCTTAGGCAGTGCAGTCTGCGAAGCCTTGAGCAGTAAGGCGCCAACACCGGTATGCAGAATTGGTATGCAGGATGTCTATGGTGAGTCCGGCTCAGCAGAGGCTCTGTTAGCCAAGTATAGGCTGGATGGTATGGGCGTATATAACCAGGTAAAAGAATTTATAGAAGGAAAATAAAGAAATTGATGAATATTTTATCCCCATCTATTCTTTCCGCAGATTTTACCCGATTAGGGGAGGAAATTCTGAACGTGGAAGAAGCAGGAGCCAAATACCTTCATATTGATGTGATGGACGGCAAATTTGTGCCTTCTATCTCCTTTGGTATGCCGGTAATTGCCTCTATTCGCAAAGCAAGTAAAATTATTTTTGATGTGCACCTGATGATTGAAGAACCTATCCGTTATATTGATGAATTCGTCAAAGCAGGAGCAGATATAATTACTGTACATCTGGAGGCCTGCAGTGACGTAAAAGCCACTCTCAGAAAAATACATGAAAAAGGAATCAGGGCAGGGCTTACCATTAAACCGGGGACCCCGGTGGAAAGTCTGCTTCCCTATCTGGAGGAAGTGGATATGATTCTTTTGATGAGTGTGGAGCCGGGATTTGGCGGCCAGAAATATATTGAAGACTCTACGGAGAGGATTCGTCAGGTAAGAGCCATGTTGACCGAGAGAGGACTTGATGTCGACCTGGAGGTGGATGGAGGAATTCATCTGGACAATGTGGAGCTGGTGCTTCAGGCGGGAGCCAATGTGATTGTTGCCGGTTCGGCAGTGTTTGGTGCAGACAGTAAAAGGCAGGCAGCGTTATTTATGGAAAAATTATGGCAGAGGGGAGTATTACATGAATAAGGGAAAATATTATATGACTACAGCCATTGCCTATGGTTCGGGCAAGCCCCATATCGGAAATACCTATGAGGCAATTTTGGCAGACAGTATTGCAAGATATAAGAGAAAAGAAGGCTATGACGTTTTTTTCCAGACCGGAACCGATGAGCATGGACAGAAAATCGAGCTGAAAGCGGCTGAAGCAGGCATTACGCCCAAAGAAATGGTAGACGATGTGGCTGCTACCATTAAGGGGTTATGGGATTTGATGAATGTGTCTTATGATAAATTTATCCGTACTACGGATGAGGACCATAAGAAGCAGGTGCAGAAAATCTTCAAGCGGTTTTACGACCAGGGAGATATTTATAAAAGCTCCTACCAGGGAATGTATTGTACCCCTTGTGAGTCCTTCTGGACCGGCTCCCAGTTGGTGGATGGGAAATGCCCTGACTGTGGAAGAGAAGTAAAGCCGGCTGAGGAAGAAGCTTATTTTTTCAAAATGAGTAAGTATGCAGACCGCTTGATTGAGCATATCAATACCCACCCGGAATTTATTCAGCCGGTATCCCGTAAGAATGAAATGATGAACAACTTCCTTCTTCCCGGACTGCAGGATTTATGCGTATCCAGAAGCTCCTTTAAATGGGGGATTCCGGTAGATTTTGATGAAAAGCACGTGGTTTATGTATGGCTGGATGCACTGACCAACTATATTACCGGTATCGGTTACGATGTGGAAGAAAGCAGTGAACAGTATAAGAAGCTGTGGCCTGCAGATTTGCATTTGATTGGTAAAGACATTATCCGTTTTCATACGATTTACTGGCCTATTTTTCTGATGGCTTTGGGAGAACCCCTGCCTAAGCAGGTCTTTGGTCATCCCTGGCTTTTACAGGGAGATGGTAAGATGAGCAAATCCAAAGGAAATGTACTTTATGCAGATGACCTGGTTTCTTTCTTTGGAGTAGATGCAGTCCGTTATTTTGTTCTTCATGAAATGCCCTTTGATAACGATGGAATTATTTCCTGGGAGCTGATGGTGGAACGAATAAATTCTGATTTGGCCAACACCTTGGGAAATCTGGTAAACCGCACCATTTCCATGAGCAATAAGTATTTTGACGGAGTGGTAAAAAGCACAGGAGCAGATGAAGAAGTAGATAAGGATTTAAAAACCGTCGTTCTTTCCACGAAGGAAAAGGCTACAGAAAAAATGGATGAACTTCGGGTGGCAGATGCCATGACAGAAATATTCGTTCTTTTTAAGCGGTGTAATAAATATATTGATGAAACGCAACCCTGGGTATTGGCAAAGGATCCTGCAAAGCAGGAGCGTTTAAGTCAGGTGCTTTATAATCTGGTGGAAAGTATCGTTATCGGGGCCTCTCTTTTGGAAGCCTTTATGCCTGCTACGGCAGAAAGAATCGTTTCTTTACTAAATACCTCCTTAAGAGGCTTTGATGAGTTAAACAGCTTTGGACTTTATCCTAATGGGAATAAGGTTACGGACAAACCGGAGATTCTTTTTGTAAGACTGGACGAGAAGGAAGTACTTAAGAAGGCAGAAGCCATGTTTGCCGAAAGAAATGAGTCAAAAGAGGAGGCTGCAGAGCCGGTGATTGATGTAGATATAAAACCGGAGATTTCTTATGAAGATTTTGATAAATTACAGTTTCGTGTAGGTAAGATTATTGCCTGTGAAGAAGTAAAAAAATCGAAAAAGCTGCTGTGCAGTCAGGTTCAGATCGGCAGCCAGGTAAAGCAGATTGTATCCGGAATCAAACAGCATTACAGCGCAGAAGAAATGGTAGGAAAGAAGGTAATGGTTCTGGTCAACCTAAAGCCTGCCACCCTTGCAGGAGTGGTTTCAGAAGGTATGCTTTTATGTGCAGAAGATGCAGAGGGGAAGCTGGCTCTTTTGACACCGGAAAAGGATATGCCTGCCGGAGCAGAAATCTGTTAGGAAGAACGAGGAGGGATAAAGCGAGAGAGGATCGTTTTATCCCTTTTTAAAAAGAAAGGTGACGGCCCATGAAGAAAAGAGTTGGCTTACTGCTTGCAGTACTGCTTATTTTGAGTCTGAGCCTGCCGGTTCAGGCAGCACAGCTTGCAGAGAAAATGAATGATTTGGGGCTGGATGCAGAAAAAATTCTGAATCAGGCCAATGGGATATATGAGCAGTGGGGCAGCGGGATTTTGGAGCAAATTCAGGAAACGGTGCAAAAATCCTTTATGGATTCCATCAGGGACTTCTTTGCTGATATGATTTCTACTGTAGTAGATTTTTTTAAAGGACTATTTTAAACCTATGATGAAAGAGAATAAGAATTATTCCATCCGGGTGGCCTGTGAAAAGGATTGGGAGGAGGCCATGGGACTGGCCTGGAGAACCTTTCTTAAATTTGAAGCCAAGGATTATAAGCCGGAGGGAATTGAAAGCTTTCAGGATTTTATCTGTGACCAGTGGCTGAAAAAGATGTTTCTGAAAGGGGAATATCTGATGCTGCTGGCTATGGAGGAAGAAAAAATCATTGGATTGATTACACTAAGAAACGGATACCATATTTCTTTGCTGTTTGTGGATGGAGAATACCACAGGCAAGGGGTGGGTAGTGCCCTGATTGGCGCATTGGAGAGCTATCTGCTGAAGGAAACAAAAATACGCTATCTAACGGTAAATTCAGCGCCCTATGCGGTGGAATTTTACCACAAAATCGGCTTTCGGGATTTGGCAGAAGAACAGGAACAGGAAGGAATTTTGTATACCCCCATGAGATTGGAGCTTTAAGAGGTAAAAATGAGAAATTTTTTTGATTTAGATAATCCCTTTATTCAATTTTTGAATCGGTTGACAGATGTAGTGATTTTAAATGTAATCTGCCTGATTTGCTGCATTCCTGTAGTAACAGCAGGGGCATCAATCACCGCATTACATTATGTCACCATGAAAATGGCCAGAAACGAAGAAGGATATATGCTCAGAGATTTTTTTAAATCTTTTCGACAAAACTTTAGGCAGTCTACCATCATCTGGGGGATTTTCCTACTGATTACGCTGTTTTTCTATGTGGATATACGAATATTCAATACAGGTGCTGCCAATTTTCCCAAAATCCTTAAATTAATCATTTATATGCTGTATTTTTTTGTTTGTCTTACGGCAATGTATGCCTTTCCTCTACTGAGCCGATTCAGCAATACGGTGATGAATACCATAAAGAATGGGTTTTTGATGAGTATTATCCATGTGTTCAAAACCCTTTTGATGGCGGCAGTTTACCTCCTTCCTATTTTGATTTTGCCCCTTCATGGAACCTTAATGGGGGTTTATCTGCTTATTGGAATTGCCGGTCCGGCCTATGTGAACAGCTTTATCTGGAAGGGAATTTTTAAGCGCTATGAACCAACAGAGGAGCTGCAGGAGGAAGGTGACGGACAAGAAGAAGGAAGACAGTAAAAATCTGGCAGAATGTATAGAAAAGCTAAAAATCTTTGTTAAATAGTGTCATGGTGGAAAAACAACGGCCTCTGTATACTTAAAAACAAGTAAAACAGGCAGACGACCATGAATAGGAGGAAACAAAAATGGCCAGTTTATCTTTAAACAACATTTGCAAGGTATACCCCAATGGATTTGAAGCAGTAAAGAATTTTAACCTGGAAATTGAGGACAAGGAATTTATTATCTTCGTAGGTCCTTCCGGCTGTGGTAAGTCAACCACCCTTCGTATGATCGCCGGACTGGAGGATATTTCTTCCGGTGAATTAAAAATCGGTGATAAGGTAATGAATGATGTCGAGCCTAAGGACAGAGACATTGCGATGGTATTCCAGAACTACGCCTTATATCCTCATATGACAGTATATGATAATATGGCATTTGGTCTTAAGCTGAGAAAGGTTCCCAAGGACGAGATTGACAAGATGGTGAAGGAGGCAGCCAGAATTCTGGATTTGACCGCACTTTTGGATCGTAAGCCTAAGGCTTTGTCCGGTGGACAGAGACAGCGTGTGGCTATGGGACGGGCCATTGTTCGTAATCCTAAGGTTTTCCTTATGGATGAGCCTTTATCCAATCTGGATGCAAAGCTTCGTGTGCAGATGCGTATTGAGATTGCCAAGCTGCATCAGAGACTGGGAACCACTATCATCTATGTTACCCATGATCAGACCGAGGCGATGACTCTGGGAACCAGAATCGTTGTTATGAAGGATGGGGTGGTTCAGCAGGTAGATACTCCTCAGAATCTGTATGAGAAGCCTCAGAACCTGTTTGTTGCGGGCTTTATGGGTTCACCACAGATGAACTTTATGGATGCAGCAGTAAAAGTAGAGGGAGATGTGGCAAACCTGGAGATTGCAGGAAAATCCATTCCGCTCCCGCCGGCAAAGTCCAAAAAGCTCATTGAAGGCGGATATAACGGAAAAACCGTTACTTTTGGAGTTCGTCCGGAGGATGTATACGATTCTGAAATCTTTATTGCCAGCTCAAAATGCGTGTTTGAATCCAAGGTTAAGGTATATGAGCTGTTGGGTGCTGAAGTATACTTATACTTTGATTTGGCAGAGTATCCCATTACCGCAAGGGTAGATCCTCGTACCAATTCAAGACCCGGTGATGAGATTAAATTTGCTTTTGATGTAGAAAAGATTCATGTTTTTGACAAAGAAACAGAACAGGTGATTACCAACTAAGGGAACATAATCGGGTGTCGGAGGCCGGTGTCAGTACACTGGGCCTTTGGCACCTTTACTGCTTAAGAAATTATGATGAAATTTGTAAGAATTGGAGTAATTGAATGTTAACAAATCAAACCCTGCAGAATTGTTTGGATGAATTAAAGGAAATTACAAAGGTTGAATTGGCACTGTATGACATTGAGGGAATCAGAATAGCAATTACTTCAGAGGAAGCTTTGGTACAGGCTGATGCATTGTTGTGTTTTGCACAGTCTGCAGCAGATAGTCAGGTAATTGGAAAATGTCATTTGCTTAAGGTTGAGGACGAAGGTAAGGACAGCTATATTCTTGCAGCCTATGGTGAAGGGGAAAATGTTTACCTGATTGCAAGGATTGCCGTCAGCCAGATTCGAGGCCTGTTGACAGCCTATAAGGAAAGGTATGACAGGAACAATTATTTCCAGAATCTGATTCTGGACAACCTGTTATTGGTGGATATTTATAATCGGGCAAAAAGGCTTCATATTAATATGGAGGTAAGAAGGGTTGTTTATCTGATTGAAACAAAAATGGATAAAGAGACCGGGGTAATGGAGCTGATGAGAAGTCTGTTTTCCCAGCAAAACGGGGACTATGTGATTGCCGTAGATGAACGGGGAGTAATCCTGATTAAGGCTTTGCAAAAGGGAGAGGATGAGAAGGAAATAGAGCAGATTGCCCAGACCATAGTGGATATGCTGAATACGGAGGCCATGCTGAAGGCCAGAGTAGCCTATGGAACGGTAGTTTCTGAATTAAAGGAGGTTTCCAAATCATATAAGGAAGCGAAAATGGCCATGGATGTGGGCAAGATTTTTGATGTGGCCAGGAAGGTAATTTCCTATAAGCGTCTGGGGATTGGACGTTTGATTTACCAGCTTCCTACCAATCTCTGCCAGATGTTTATGGAGGAAATTTTCGGAGATAATCTCCCGGATCAGTTAGATGAAGAAACCCTTGCCACTATCAATAAATTTTTTGAGAACAGTCTGAATGTATCGGAAACCGCAAGACAGCTATATATCCATCGAAATACTCTTGTTTATCGGATTGAGAAGCTGCAAAAAGAAACGGGATTGGATATTCGTAATTTTGATGATGCCCTTACCTTTAAGATTGCATTAATGGTCGTCAGCTATCTGCAGTATATTGACAAGAATTTTCATTCATAAAATCAAAGAAAAAGGAATAAAATGATTCTATAGGAGGATTGTCCATGGAATCATTTTTTCGCTACATAGCCTATGTTGATTATTATGAAAGAGGACTAAGGACACATAATGCCGGGTTTTTGCGCTGGAAGCTTGTGGGAAACAGGCACAAGCTGGAAATAGAAATAAAGGATCTGGGAACCTTAAGCGGCTGCTTTGCACTGAGAGAAGAAAAGGGAAGAAAACGAATAGCTTACATTGACCTGGAAAAGGGACAGGGGAGTTTAAAGGAATCTTTCGAGGCCTTTGACAGAGGGGGACATCTGTTTCTCGCAGGACCCGAGGGAGAGATAGATTTGACAGGACTTAAAGCCTTGCAGATCGACCTGGAAAAAGACAAGAAGCTTTATATTCCCATTGAGCTTCCTTTGCCGGAAAGGAGAGCCGGTAAAGATGAGCCTTCAGCTTTTCCGATCGAGGCTGCTCAAGCAAATAATCGTCATGTGGACAAAGCTGAAAGGGAGAATATTCGGGAAATCTCAGAAATAACAGTAAAAGCGGAGGGGGCGATACAAGAAGAAAAAAAAGAGTCACCCCAATTTCCCCCCGAAAAACCGCAGGAAGAAGCTGCTGAAGTTCGTGTTCATCCACCCCTTAAAGAGGATAAGTGGGAACAGCTCTGCCGTTATTTCCCACAGGTGCATCCCTTTCCGGGCGGAAAGACCTTTGTTACCATTAAACCGGAGGATTTCATTATTTTACAGGAGAAATACCAAAGATTGGTGAATAACAGCTTTTTGCTCCATGGCTATTATAATTATCAGCATATGATTTTAGGAAAGCTGGAGGATGGAGAGGCAGCACCATATTATGTTGGCGTGCCGGGAGTATTCTATGAAAAGGAGAAACAGGCCGCAGGACTGTTTGGATTTGCAGGCTTTGAGGGAACGGAATTTCCCGTCAGAAATGGCAGCTTCGGCTATTATATGATAGAAGTTAAGCTATGAGTAATGGCGGCAAAAGGTGGGAAAGCAATAAGGCTTTGACAGACAGTACTATTTCAGTATAATAGGAAAGAGGATAAAGGCAGCACTTCTCTACGGAGGTTTCATGGTATATAGGAATAGATAGGATAAATAATTTGTCATAAAGAGGGAAAATGGAGCAGCAGGAAAAGTACATGAGGGAGGCCTTAAAGCAGGCCAGGAAAGCATATGCCCTGGGAGAAGTTCCCATTGGGTGTGTCATTGTTTATGAGGATAAAATTATTGCCAGAGGCTATAATCGGCGTAATACGGATAAGAATACCCTGTCCCATGCAGAGATTACAGCCATCAATCGGGCTAGTAAAAAGCTGGGGGACTGGCGGCTGGAAGGGTGTACATTGTATGTAACACTGGAGCCTTGTCAGATGTGTGCGGGGGCTATTATCCAGTCCAGAATCAGCAAGGTGGTTATGGGAGCCATGAACCCCAAGGCAGGTTGCGGGGGAAGCATTCTCAATATTCTTCAAATGGCAGAATTCAATCATCAGGCAGAGGTAGAGAGGGGAGTTTTAGAAAAAGAATGCAGTGAGATTTTACAGGACTTTTTCAAAGCACTACGAATAAGAAATAAACTGGAAAAGGAAAGAGGCCTATAAACCGCTTTCAGGCTTTCAGCGAAAAACTTCTTGCATTTTCTGTAAGATTATGATATAAATAAAAACTGTCAGGTTTTCTTAAAGCCTGTCTATGGATGGATTCCCGAGTGGCCAAAGGGGGCAGACTGTAAATCTGTTGGCACCGCCTTCGAAGGTTCGAATCCTTCTCCATCCATTTGAGCTGGTGTGGCGGAATAGGCAGACGCAAAGGACTTAAAATCCTTCGGGAGCAATCCCGTGCCGGTTCAAGTCCGGCCACCAGCAGCGTATGGAAATGCGAAAATCGGTTCGGATGCCGTATTTTTGCATTTTTTATTTTTTCAGCATTTGAAGAAAGAATTTATGGATGCTCAAATCCTCATCCAGCTCAGGATGAAAGGAGAAAGCAAGCTGATTCCGGTATCGTACAGCAACGATATGCTGATCTATCTTCGATAATATCTCCACA
>JBJELR010000052.1:0-4227 GCA_051879255.1 Lachnospiraceae bacterium
TCTTGCTTTTTTTTGCCGGATATTTAAAAATTCCAAATCCTGCTCCTTATAGTAAAACAGAATCAGGATGGCAAGTAAAACACAGGCAACTGAAACATAAATATCTGCCATATTAAAAATTGGGAAATTAATCAGAACAAAGTAAAAAAAGTCTACCAC
This sequence comes from Lachnospiraceae bacterium, assembly GCA_051879255.1. Lineage (GTDB taxonomy): Bacteria > Bacillota > Clostridia > Lachnospirales > Lachnospiraceae > SFDP01. The sequence goes on from JBJELR010000052.1 coordinate 160, forward strand.
ATATTCCAAACGCACCCGGTCAATCATATTACCCACTGCACCTGAGGCAATCATGACCAGTAAAATATGCAGCCAGGTATACCGTTTTCCTTCAGGCATTTTAAACAGGATGTAGCAGATGGCAATCAAAATTACACAGGCAATCAACACAAAAAATGCTTTTTGGTCCTGCAGCATTCCAAAGGCAGCTCCCCTGTTTTCCAGATAGTTAAGCTCAAAAACCCCCTTAATTACAGGAAATGCCGGTCTGTCCTTAAGATTCACTACGGCAAGATGCTTCGTATACTGATCCAAGGCGATTAAAACAAGCATCATTAGAAAATCAATTATTAAAATTAATGGCTTTTTTAGACTATTCTTCATCCCGGTAAATAATCTCCTCTACTCCTGCTAAAATTTCTTCTTCCGTTACGGTATGGTCAATAATTGCGCTTCCGATGCCTTCTAATAAAATAAATTTAATCCGTCCCTGCTCCATTTTTTTATCCGATTTGGTCAGGGCAAGAATCTTCTCGGCCTCAATTTGCTCAATACTAATGGGTAACTGAAAGAGAACAAACATATCTCTGATTTCATAATATTCTTCCAGGGAAAGAAGCCCTCGTTTCCAGGAAATATAGCTTGCTGCAACACATCCTAAAGCTACGCATTCTCCATGCTGAAGGGCAAAATTCTTATCTTTTTCAATGGCATGCCCGATGGTGTGTCCAAAATTCAAAAGTGCTCTTTCCCCTTTCTCCTTCGGATCTGCCTCCACAACAGCCTTTTTAATCTGGCAGCTACGGTAAATCATCTCTTCCAAAACATCCGGTTCTCTATCGTCAATTTCATAGCTTTTGCCAATCATCCATTCATAATAGGCTCCATCCTTAATCAGGCCATGCTTCATTACTTCTGCAAAGCCATTAAAAAATTGCCTTTTATCCAAGGTGGCCAGGACGGAGATGTTGATATAAACCAGTCGTGGCATTTTAAAGGCCCCTACCATATTTTTATAGCAGTCAACATCCACACCGGTTTTTCCCCCTATACTGCTGTCCACCTGGGCAAGAAGGGAGGTGGGAATCTGGATAAAATCGATTCCTCTCAAGTAGGTTGCTGCAGCAAATCCGGTTAAATCACCCACTACACCGCCCCCCAGAGCAATCAGCATATCCTTACGTTCAAAATGATGTTCAATCAAAAAACAGTACAGGTCTTTTACCGTACTCAGTGTTTTACTGGCTTCTCCGGCGGAAAAGGAAAATTGCTTTACCTCCTTTACCATAGGCTCTAAAATCTCCTTTAAAGCGTCTCCATAAAGAGGCCCAACCTGGGAATCAGTAACGATACAAAATCGCTTACCTTCCGGAGAAAACCCGGCTAGCTCTTTGGCCAGGGAATCAAAGCTTCTTTCAATCACAATATCATAGCAGGGTTTCTTTTCATATAAAACTTCTAGCCGCTTACTCATCTATTTAATCTTCCTCATTCCATTTCTTGTTTCCATTTCTTCAAAACCAATGTCCATCCGTTAGAATATAAATTCCCCGGGGATAATTTCAAAAAAACTTCCCGCCGCCGGCAGGAAGTTTCTTCCCAGAAATTACAATCACATATTCATTTTAATTATGAATGGATGGAACATCAAAAGAACCACTCAGAATTTCTTGAAAATCACCCGAGATATCCACACTTGCCGGTGTAATAATAAAAATATAGTGAGAGATTTTCTGTAGATTACCGCTGATGGCATAGCAGGATCCAGAGGTGAAGTCAATGATTCTCTGTGCTATGTCCACATCAATCCCCTCCAAATTTAGCACTACTGTTCTATTAGCCAAAAGGGTTTCCGTAATTTCTCTGGCATCCTCCACAGATGTAGGCTTAATTACACAGACCTCCATCCCTGAGCCGTTAAGTCTTCTTGGCTGCTGTCTGATGGGAGAAACTCTGGGCGTATTCTTCTTCACCTTTTCATCTTCATAAGCAGAATCACCTTTAATGGAACTGATTTTACTTTCCTTGGGATCCTCATCGTCTAAATAATCATCATCCTCATAGTAATCATCATTATCTTCATCATTCAACTTCATAATTTTTAAGAAATTGTCCATTACACTCATTGCTATAACTCCCGTCCTTATTTCGGCTGATAATTACGTTCTCCAAAAATTCCGGTTCCTACCCGAACATAATCAGCACCTTCTTCAATGGCAACCGGATAATCACCAGTCATACCCATAGATAGAATCTCCATATAAACATTATCAATGTTTTTTGTCATTATGTCAACATATAATTGTTTCATTGCTTTAAAATATTGCCGATTTTCTTCTCCATTTTCCACAAAGGGGGCTACCGTCATCAGTCCCTTGATCTGTACTCCCGGCAACGGGCTGATCTCACGAATCAAAGCTTCGCAGTGCTCAGGACTGACTCCAAATTTGGAATCCTCATGGGCTATATTAACTTCGATCAGAATGGGCATAATCCGTTTATGTTTAACGGCTTCCTTACTGATTTCTTCTGCAAGTCTAAGAGAATCCACACTATGAATTAAGGCTACTTTGTCAATAATATATTTTACCTTATTTCTTTGCAGATGGCCAATCATATGCCAGCGGATATCCTTGGGAAGTAAATCATATTTTTCTATAATTTCCTGAACCTTGTTTTCCCCGAAATCCCGGACACCCCAGGAATAGGCTTCTTGTATTGCTGACACAGGTTTTGTTTTGCTTACCGCAATAAGAATTACCTTTCCCTTCTTTTCCAAAGGTGTGGCAGCTTCTATTTTGGCGGTTACCTGTCTGAGATTTTCCTGAATCATACTTACCTCCGCTAAAAGCCTTATTTTCTTAATTTAAAAACTCATTTTCATCTACCGTTTCAGCTTCCAGAACAATATAGTCATACTCAATTAAACCATATTCAGTATTGGAACGGATAATGGAATATTCTTCGTTCTGGTATAAAATCTGAATTTGTTTAAAGTCAGCATAACCCTTATTTTTATTGTAAACACCTACAAGAGAACCAATTTGTGAGATCGTGTGCATGGCCATGGAATCCAGCTTACGCAACCGATCACCGGTTTTCAGCTCGGGACTGTCCACATAATAATATCCATTTTCTTTATTGTAGATGCTGACAGGAATAAACTGATTTAGCTGATTACCATCTTCATCATAAATTTCTTTTAGCACACCGTTTTCACCATTTTCACCGCTTTTTGAAACAAACTCCTCAGGAATAAGATAAAATTCCTTTTCTACGATGGCTGAATTGGGCACTTTAAGGCCACTTTCTTCCTCTAGTACCAACTCAATTTCCACAAAACGATCGGTACAAAAGGTAATCATGGAATTATTAAAGGTGAGCTGAACATAGGTATCCGCATCCTTATTGGTAAAGGTACTGACCTTTGCCCAGGAGGTATATTGATTTTTTAAAAATTTAACCTGAATATACTCCTTTTCCAGCAAAAGCTGGGCTCTTTCAGGGTCTGTTTTGATGATTAGGGACCAATCCTCACTGGTAATCAGTTTATAAACAGGTTCACCTGCACTGACCAGCTCATTGCTGACTAACTGGGTTTTTTCATAATCTGTTTTCTTTAAGATATCTTCTGTAATCATGGAGGGTTCAAAGTCTTCGTATCCGTCATAAGAATATACCACAATGCCGGAGGCAGGAGAATTACAAACGTTAATCAGTCCGCTTTCGCCTGAACGGTTCAGCTTGTCCAGGTTTGCCAGGATATTGGCATTGGCCTGCTTGTATACCGTACTCTCAATGGAATATTTAAAATCATAAAGAGAGGAAAAACTACGGCTGTCAAAGGTTCCCTTATAATCCATGATATCACTTCTAAGTTCTTCTAAATCAGCCTCATTGAGAGAATTTTCTCCCATACTCTGTTCTTCAATAATATCCTGAAGCCGCCCGCCTTCATCTATGGTACAGACCATCTTTCCGGCACCTATTCTTGTGCCCTCCCGCACATAATAGTTCAAATAGCCGGCATAGGTGCTGTCCACAATAACCTCCTTACGCAGAGCAAGTCCGGTATAAATATTCTCCACA
>JBJELR010000053.1:0-4223 GCA_051879255.1 Lachnospiraceae bacterium
GGATGAAAAAAATAGCAGCATTTTTAATTGCGATGATCATGGTGTGCTCTTTTTATACAGTGGATACTATAGCAGCCGAAGCAGGGACTACGAATGATATTGCAATCCTCTATACCAATGATGTACATACTTACATTGATAATCCGCTTAGTTATGACGTTATTGCTTCTTTGAAAGCTCAGCTTGAAAAGGAGTATGGACACGTTTTGCTGGTGGATGCAGGAGATCATATTCAGGGCACTGCTTATGGTTCTATGGATAAGGGGAAAACGATTATCTCTTTAATGAATGCCGCAGGCTATGATTTAGCCACGCTGGGAAACCATGAGTTTGATTATGGAATGAACGGCTGCATGAATGCTCTGGAATGGGCAGAATTCCCTTATGTATCCTGCAATTTTTATGAGGAGGAAAATGGAGTCAGAGGGAAAAATGTACTGGACAGTTATGTGCTATTTTCCTGTGGTGAGGAAACGGTAGCCATTGTGGGAATTACTACACCCGAATCCTTTACCAAGTCTACACCGGCCTACTTTCAGGATGAGGTGGGAAATTATATTTATGGAATAAGTGCAGGTGACACAGGAGAAGCACTTAAGCAGGATATACAGAAGGCTATTGATGAGGCAAAAGCAGAGGGGGCAACAAAGGTAATTGCTCTGGGGCATCTGGGAGACGATCCTTCATCAAAGCCCTGGACAAGTGAAGAGACTATATCCGGTCTTTCCGGTCTGGATGTGTTTATTGATGGACATTCCCATAGTACAGTAGAAGGTAAATTGGTAAAGGATAAGGAAGGGCAGGAGGTTCTCCTTACCCAGACCGGTTATTATTTTAATGCCATTGGCTTAATGGTAATTGATGGAGATACCGGTGAGATTTCTACAGAGCTGCTTGAGGCATCTGAGATTTTACAGGATGTAGTAGACGAAAATGGCGAACCTGTGCTTGATAGTGAGGGGAATCCTGAAACAGAAATTGTAGGTTATGAAATTTCCTCTCGTCTGGTTCCCGGGTTGAGTTATGAAGCAGACAAAAAGGTACAGGGAATGAAGAATAGCTGGATGGAGGAAATCGATACTAAGCTGGGTACGGTAATCGGTTCCGCGAAACTGACCTTTGATAATTATGATGGAGAAACCAGATTAGTACGCTCTCAGGAAACGAATACGGGAGACTTCTGTGCAGATGCACTCTACTATCTGTTTGACAGCATGGATATGGATGTAGATGTGGCCGTAATGAATGGCGGGGGAATTCGAAATAAAGCCATTTCGGGAGATATTTCTTATAAAGTATGTAAGGATATTCATACCTTTGGTAATGTGGCATGTCTACAAACCGTAAGTGGACAGCAGCTTTTAGATGCTCTGGAATGGGGAGCTCGGGTAGCAGGAACAGGAGAGGAATCCGGAGGATTTTTACAGGTATCCGGAATCACTTACTCCATAGATACTCAGTGGCCTGAATCTACACAGCAGGATGACAAGGGAGTATGGATTGGCAGCCCTACGGGAGGGTATCGTGTACATAATGTAAAAGTATACAACAAGGAAACCAATGCCTATGAAGACCTGGACTTGACTGCAAAATATAATCTGGCAGGTTATAATTATACCCTTCGTGATCTGGGTGATGGCTTCAATATGTTTTATGATGCAGTAAATGTTCTGGATTATGTCATGGAGGATTATATGGTGATTGCCAACTATGTACAGGCCTTTGAAGGTGGTGTGATAGAAGGAACAAATTCTCCTCTTTTGGAAAAATATCCGGGTCTTCTTCTGAATTACAGCACAACCGATGGTTCAGGAAGAATCCTTATGGAAGCTGCACAGCGTGCAGAAGAAACAGAAGCTATGTCGGGAACAGAAGAAGCAGAGAATGTGGCAGTCGAAGAGGGAACGAAAGCCGAGGTGGCAGAAGAATCCAATAATTTAACGGCCATCGTGGTTCTTGTAGTTATCATCGCTCTTATTGCAGTAGTGGTTATTGTACGGAAAAAACAGAAGAAAGACTAAGAAAAGGGGTTGTCAGATAGCCAATGTAATTTGCTTAGTATAAAAAAGAATTCCTGTCCATCTATAACAATGGGCAGGAATTCTTTTTTAACAATATTGTTCCTATGTATTTAAGGTTAAAAAATGTGGGAAGACTAAGCTTCCCACTCGTTAATGTTCATCTCTTTACGGATTGATTACCGAAGGTTAATGGAGACCTCTTTATACTTATAATATGATAATTAACAGACTGTGTCAACTGCATATTACACTCTTATTTTTTGCTTTTTTGTATTTTCTATTCAACAAAACGCTTTCTAATTTAATGACGTTTGTGTCAGTCAGTCTCTTTTTTGATGATAAATCTATTAAAATCAGAATATCTTCGTGGTCCACTGGCTGCAGTCCAGAACTCTGGTAGCCCAGCCTTCGTAAAATTCCGGTTCATGGCAAACCATCAAAATACTGCCTTTGTAGCACTTTAATGCCCGCTGCAGTTCCTCCTTGGCATCCACATCCAGATGATTAGTGGGCTCATCCAGCAAAAGTACATTGGTTTCCCGATTAATCAGCTTGCACAGCCTTACCTTGGCCTGCTCGCCACCGCTTAACACCTTTACCTTACTTTCAATATGCTTAGTGGTAAGTCCGCATTTTGCCAGAGCGGAGCGTACCTCATACTGGGTAAAACCGGGGAACTCCTTCCAGAGCTCTTCCATGCAGGTGGTCTCGATTCCAGCCGCCATCTCCTGCTCAAAATAGCCTATACTCAGATAATGATCCAGCTCTACGTCTCCGGACAAAGAAGGAATCAGCCCCAGAATGGATTTCAGCAGAGTGGTTTTCCCAATTCCGTTGGACCCAATAAGTGCAATTTTTTCTCCACGTTCCATTTCCAGATTGAGGGGTGTGGAAAGTGGCTCATGGTAACCGATGACCAGATTGGCAGTGCGGAAAATATACCGTCCCGGTGTACGGGCCTCCTTAAAATGAAACTCCGGCTTAGGCTTTTCAGAGGCCAGCTCAATTACCTCCATTTTATCCAGCTTCTTTTGGCGGGACATGGCCATGTTTCGGGTAGCTACCCGGGCTTTGTTTCTGGCAACAAAATCCTTTAAATCTGCAATTTCCTTCTGCTGTCGGTTATAGGCAGCCGTAAGCTGTGCCTTCTTTGCAGCATATACCTCCTGGAATTTATCATAATCGCCTACATAACGGTTCAGTTCCTGATTATCCATGTGATAAATCAAATTGATTACACTATTCAAAAAGGGAATATCGTGGGAAATCAGAATGAAAGCATTTTCATAATCATTAAGGTATCGCTTCAACCATTCAATATGCTCCGCATCCAGATAGTTGGTGGGCTCATCCAGCAAAAGAATATCAGGTTTTTCTAACAGCAGCTTACCTAACAGTACCTTGGTGCGCTGCCCACCGCTTAACTGAGTTACCTCCTTGTCCAGACCAATGTCACTAAGTCCCAGAGCCCGGCCCACCTCCTCTACTTTAGAGTCGATCAGATAAAAATCATGAACGGTCAGTAAATCCTGAATGGTTCCCAATTCTTCCATATAGGCTTCCAGCTCCTGCTCAGAAGCCTCCCCCATTTTTTCACAGATGGTATTCATCTGGGCTTCCAGCTCAAAAAGAAAGTCAAAAGCAGAAGCCAGGGCCTCACGTATGGTCATTCCCGGCTTTAATACCGTATGCTGATCCAGATAACCTACCCGGACATTTTTGGCCCACTCTACCTTACCCTCATCAGGCATCAGCTTTCCCGTTATGATATTCATAAAGGTAGATTTTCCTTCCCCATTGGCACCGATCAGGCCGATGTGTTCTCCCTTCAAAAGACGAAAGGAGACATCATTAAAGATGGCCCGATCACCGAAGCCATGGGTTAAATGTTCCACATTAAGTATACTCATTGGTTTTCTCCATTCATACCATTCTATATCACAAGCTGTGCTTGCGACACTGCTCATTCAATGGCTATCATATCATAGGAGCAGGTGAACTGCAAAACTTTTATCGATAGCAGGGCGCTATTTCAGGTGGTATAAAATGGGAACAGTTATCTAAAAAATATCTGTATTTTCTTAAAAGAAAATAATCTCCATTGCATTCTTTTTTTGTTGTGTTATAGTACATATACGTGGGTAAACTAAGCAGGAGAGAAATAGGACAGAAGACTTGCCATACATTGGTCTATGCAGAACA
>JBJELR010000054.1:0-4222 GCA_051879255.1 Lachnospiraceae bacterium
CATTCAATCAGCTTATTCATAATTGCCTCCCACACGTCCTGTCCCCAGGCACTATTCATGTTCTTGGTAATTGTCGCTGCCTCGTTTGCCTGAGAGCAGGCCTGTGCCAAGAGCTTAACCATAGGATCATCGCTGGTTTCTGCCAGTGCATTTAAATCAATATCTGTATTGCAGGGATGGGCATTTACCTCCAGGAAAATTCTGGACTGAACCTCATCACTGGTCATGTATTTTAAGAATTCCAGTGCTAACTCCTGCTGTGCTTCGGACAAACTGCTGGAAATGGTAATTCCACCACCGGGAGCAGAAAGGGATGCACTCCCCGGATAAAGACCGGGCTTAACCTCAAACTGAACATCTGCAAAGGAACTTGCTGCCCATACACCATTAATCCAGGTTGCACATTTTCCATTGGCAAAATCACCGGAGAAATCACCTGCATTGGTGGTGCTGTGGGCGGAACCATTAGCCTGATCCAGTGCAGCAACGGTCTTGAATACGGTAGCAAATTCTTCTGAGTTGATTGCTTCTTCGGTTAATTCGTTTGCTGCATATTCGGGCTTAAGCTGTCCCATATAGGCATTGAATAAACGGGTGGAAGCCTGACCTGCACTATAGCCATATATACCGTCTGCAGCACCGTAGGTTCTGATTGCTTCCATAGCCTTTGCCATATCCTCATAGGTCTTCCACTGGTCGGGGGTGGCTGCTCCTGCCTCTTTATACAGATCTGCATTGTACCACAGACCCAGGGTAGTAAGCTGATCATGAACGGAATAGATTGCACCGTTTTCATCGTTCATGGTGTAGTTGATTCCTACCTTATTTTGAAGACCTTCTGCATCAATATAGGGCTTAAGGTCAATAACCAGATTCTGAGAAATTGCTGCCAAGGGAACCTGGTTTCCTGCCAAATCCACCATATCAGGGAAAGAACCACCTGCAATTTCATTGGTAGCAACCTGAACACTGTCTTCAACCGGTATGGCTTCAAAAATAACGGGGCCGTCTGCATGAGCATCGGCAAAATCCTGATAAATATCTCTCATCACTGCTGCCGGCGCCCATTCACTCTCCTCATGGAAAAAGGCATGATAGAACTTTAACACTTCCTTATCCCCATTAGCTGCTGATTCCCCTGAAGCTATGGTTTCTGCCTTAGTTCCTGCATTATCTGCTGCAGTTGTTGTATTGCCAGTATTGCCGCAGCCTGCGAGAATACCGCCGACCATAGCCACTGCCAAAACAGTAGATACAAGTTTACGTTTCATGTTTACCTCCCATTAAATAGTTTATTTTGTACAATCATCATCTCATGGAAGGCTTGTAAAAGGAATGGATTCTCTTTTCTCAAAAAACGATTTTTTTTACCATAAATTTTAAGAAGTTGGAATATCTTTACCTGTCTTTTAATCGTCTGGAAAACTCACTTAGCGTAATTCTTTCTTCCAGATACAGCTTCATACTCTCACCAAAGGCTGTTTTTAATGATGAGTCCCAGATATTGGCCGGTGTTTCCATCATATACCCTGCCTGTTTTACACACCGGACTGCCTGAGAGAGCCGTTCATTCTCTCTCTGCGCAACCTCCACCTTAGGATTGGAGGGAATCTGTCCCGTTTCGGTAAGAATTCTTTTGGCCACCGGCTCACTAAGCATATATTTGATGAATTCCACACTGGCCTCTTCCTTTCTGGAATTACCGCTTTTTCCCAAAATATAGCCCACGCAGGAAGAAATATTGGATAGGCCTCCCGGTCGTTCATAGGGAAAGGCCGCATAGCTGACCTGTAATTTCTTATCAATCATGGAATTTGCCCATACTCCGTTAATGTAGATAGCAGTTTCCCGGTTGTTGAAGCTGCGCAAAGTGTCCCGATAAGTATAATTCTCCATAATATCTGAATAATGGTAGATTTCCTTAAGCTGGTGCAATACCTGACTGAATTCTTCCGAATAAATATTGATTCGATTCTCTCTTATTCCCTCTAATATCTGAGGATTAATGGAGGCCAGCATGGCATCAGTGAGATAAAGAATATGATCCGTATCCAGAATAATGGGCACCATCTCTTTTTCCTGATTATGGGCCCATTGAGAAAGCTGTTCGCAGACCTGTGTGAATTCCTGCCAGTCGGCAGGAGGCCGTTCTATTCCCGCCTGTTCAAAAATTTCCACATTATACCAGTATCCACTCATCAGCAACACATCAGAAACGGTATAAAGCCGATTTCCTTCCTCTGTCCAGTAGGATAAGATAGACTCTGATATATTCGCTTTAAAGCTTTCATCTGCTTCTATGTAGGGCATCAAATCGACGGCATAATTCTTTTCCACCATAAAATCGTAAATGGTTTCTCTGCCGATTCCTCCGGTAAAAACGATATCCGGTATCTCTCCCACCGTAAGCAGATCCTCCACCTTGGTAATTACATCTTCCGAAGAAGGCATGGAAACCAGATTTAATCGGATATGGGGGTTCTCCTTCTCAAAATCCCGATAAATTTGTCTCATGGCAACATGGTCTGTCTCTGTATTTCCCCAACCATGAATCAGTGTAATCTCTACCGGCTCCTCCTGTTTGCTTTCACAGCCTGTAAGCAAAACCAGCAGAAAACCAGAAAGCAAACCCAATCCTATACGAAGCTTTGCTGTTTTTCGACTCTTTATCCCCTTGTTCTGCCTGATCACACTTTTCCCCTTTCCTGCTGTATTCTTTTTTCATACTCCCGGGGTGAACAACCCTCCAGTTTCTTGAATACCCGGGAAAAATAGGAGACATCTTCGAATCCTACCAGCTCTGCCGCCTCAAAAATACGACAGCCTCCTGCAAGGTATTCCTTTGCCTTCTTCAGCTTCAGCCGGTTGATGCTGTCAAAAAGGTTCTGTCCCGTTTTGCTTTTATATAATCGGCTAAGATAACTGGCATTGGCATGAATCTCATTAGAAATGTCTGCTAACGTCACCTTATTCATGTAATTTTGATCAATATATCTTTGCAGTTTTCCAAAAATATCCTCAGAAAAGATTTCCTGCTGTTCTTCTTCCTTTCCCACTCCCTCGCTCAGCTTTTGTATGGCCTTCTCAATAATCCCGGGCAGCATTTCCATCATGGCGGTTTTCACTACATAGCCGCAGACATCGTAAGCGATGGCTTCCTGTGCATAGGCAAAATCAGCGTAGGCAGTAAGAATAATCACCTGTGTATCCAGACCTGCCTCATAAATATATTTGGCTACCTCAATTCCATCTACAAGGGGCATCTTAATATCGGTAACCACAATATCCGGCTTAACCTTTTCCAAATGGTTAATCACTTCCTTACCATTTGCGGCCCGGTATACCAACTGACACCCCATTTTTTCCCAGTCAATCAGCTTGTCAAAGGCTTCCAGCATATAAGTTTCATCATCCGCTACCATTACTTTCCACATCGCTCTTTCCTTCCCTTTCTTCCTCCTGTGTCTTTGCGGGTAATTTAATTAAGACCCTGGTTCCTTTTCCCGGACTGCTGGAAATTTCCAGTCCATAGTCTTCTCCGCAAAGATTCTTAATCATTTTATCCGTATTATAGATTCCTACATGGCTATGCCCCATATCCTCCTGATACTGATTCAGGCTGCTTAACTCAAAGCCTACACCGTCGTCTAGAATATCGATAGATAACTCTTTTTTCTCCCAAATGGCCACACGAATATGGATATGTCCATTTCCCGCTTTGGGTTCAAGACCATGGCAGACGGCATTTTCCACACTCGGCTCAATACTCAGCCGGGGAACCAGAAGCTGCCGATACCTGTCCTGTCCTCCCTCATACTCGATAGAGTAGGTGATTTTATCCCCGAAGCGACTATTTTGTAAGGAAAGATAGAAATCCACAATCTCCATTTCTTCTGCCAGACGAATAAAGTACTGATTCTTTCTGAAAATTTTTCCCTGATATAGCTTGGACAGTTTAAACAGCATCTGCTGTACCTCCCTGTCTTTGTTCACTGCTGCTCTCATCTCAATCATGGACAGTACATTAAACAGAAAATGGGGATTCATCTGTGCCTGTAGATATTTAATCTGTGCCTGGGTGGCAATCAGTTGTGTTTCGTAAACCTCTGTTACCAGCATATTAATGTAGCCCGTCATTTCATTGAATTTTTCGCTGATGTTATTTAACTCCTCTGCCCGATACTCTCCCAGCTTGGTATCAAAATTCCCTTTCCCTACCAAC
>JBJELR010000055.1:0-4219 GCA_051879255.1 Lachnospiraceae bacterium
TATAAATCGGAGTAGAAGCCGGATAAACATTCAGGGAAAATTCATCCGCACCGATATATTTTCCTTTTAAAATATCTGCTGCCGCACAGATATTTTCAAAGCCACCGCCTGCACAACCGGCGATGATTCCCTGATCTACATAGAGCTTGCCATCTCTGATTTTATCCTGCAGGGAATATTCTACTGCCCCATCCAGGCTTACCAGTGCCCGTTTTTCTACCTCTGCCAGCACATCCCCCAGATTCCGGTTTACTTCCTCAATGGTGTATACATTGCTGGGATGGAAAGGCATGGCTATCATAGGTTTAATTTTACTTAAATCAACGACTACCATACCGTCATAGTAGGCAACCTGACCCGGATTTAATTCCTTATGATCCTTTGCTCTTCCATGAATCTCAAAGTATTCTTTAATCACATCATCCGTTCGCCAAATGGAAGAAAGACAGGTGGTTTCTGTAGTCATTACGTCAATGCCGATACGGAAATCTGCACTCAGGGCACTGACACCGGGACCCATAAACTCCATCACCTTATTCTTCACATAGCCGTTTTCAAATACTGCACCAATAATTGCCAGAGCTACGTCCTGGGGACCCACACCCTTCATGGGTTCACCGGTCAAATAAATACCGATCACTCCGGGCATATTAATGTCATAGGTCTGGTTTAAAAGCTGCTTAACCAGCTCCGGTCCTCCCTCACCCATAGCCATGGTTCCCAGAGCACCATAACGGGTATGAGAGTCAGAGCCCAGAATCATTCTCCCGCCGCCGCTCATCATTTCTCTGGCATACTGGTGAATAACTGCCTGATGGGGAGGCACATAAACACCACCATACTTTTTCGCACAGCTTAATCCAAACATATGGTCATCTTCATTAATGGTTCCTCCTACTGCACAAAGGGAGTTGTGGCAGTTAGTCAGCACATAGGGAATAGGAAACTTCTCCAATCCTGACGCTCTTGCAGTCTGAATAATTCCCACAAAGGTAATATCATGGGAGCAAAGCTGATCAAATTTAATTCTCAGCTTCTCCATGTTGTCTGACTGATTATGTTCTTTTAAAATCCCATAGGCGATGGTTTCCTTTGCTGCTTCCTCTTTGGAAACGGCTTTTCCTGTCTTGCTTCTAATCTCATCTAAGGCAGAATCACTATCCTGGATAATATCCGTTCCGTTCACCAGATAGGCTCCGCTGTCCAATAATTGAATCATGGTTTTCCTCCTTATCCTTCACTCTAATCCCCATGCATAGAACAGGCCTCGCCTGTTCTACTACCCAAATAAGAAAGTGAAAAATTTTAATTTTACAGAACCCTGATATTTTTTATCAGTATTCTTTAGTATTATAGCGGAGGACCCGGGGGAATGCAAGAGTATCACTTGAAAGTACCCATTTCAATCATTTTCTGTAATACTCTTGGTGCAATTACCTTCTGATAGGCATTATTACCATAATGACTGGCACGTATACTGGCAGTCTGCCCGGTGCCATTGATTAAATTAGATTCTGTATCCCTTGGAATTTCTATATAGGTATTGGCATTCCATTGTTTATAATTATCCCAGATTTTCCGACATTGTTCCTGACCATACCAATAAGCTACGGTCTCCATATTATACCAGATATCCCTGTCCCACATACCTTTCGGGGTTCTGTCTCCCAAACCGGCTTCATTCAATGCGGTAAATAAGGCCTCTGTCATTGCTTGAAATTCAGAATAGTGCCTGTCTGCACTCACTCCATCATTTTCGCCCTGGCACCAGACAAGCCCTGCAAACAAATTGGATTCGTTAAGGCTTAAGGCATAGATAATCCTATCCTTTAAGGTATGATAATAAGCAGTATCAACACCCCATTTTAAAACAACTGTACCTTCTCCACTATTACCTGCGGTATCCATTGGCTTTTTTAATTCCTGGCTATATGTTCCCTCATTGCCATCGATAAATCCGGTTCCTCCAAACGCAACAGACAACATCAGGATTCCATAATCCTCAGGAATATAATTAAGCATTAAATTTGCCAATGGTAAGTGAATTCCTTTTGTCCCTGCAGTTTCTGTTCCCTTCCTGTTATGCTCTCTCATATCCTGCATAGACTGTGCGCAGTAGCCCAGATCGATTACCTGCAGATTTTGCTTACCATAAAAGCCTAATTGTTTAATTCGATTAGGATTAGCATTTCTATAGGTAACTTTAGTGTCTACAGGAGATTCATCATAACCAACAGCATTAGACTGTCCTGCAATACACACTACTACAAATTTATCATGGTTTTTTTCATTCGTGCTTTTACCGTCCATCACTGAACCCTCTCTGTCCAAGGTTGATTTTTCCATTAATGATTTTCCTCCTGGTTCTGTTTTTGTTTAAGGGAAACATGTTTATTTCCTTTAATGTAGCACCTTTAATCTCTTTAAACAAGGTGCATATCCAAGTAAAAAACTTAAGTTCCTGTAGGAAAACAGCCTAGGAATAGGGCTGTTGCTTTAACGAATAAAACTTCGTGAAGCGACAGCCCCTCTTTTATCATCTGATTTTGAAATTACTAATGCTCAGCGTATTTATTTACTTCTTCAATCCCAAGATGCTTTTCTTTTCTTCCTTCTCAATCTTTTCAGGAATCACTACCTTATCTAAATGCCAGATTTCATCTACATACTCCTGAATCGTTCTGTCGGAAGTAAATTTACCGGAGCAGGCCACATTGAGAATGGCACTCTTTGCCCATCCTGCTTCGTTGCGGTAAGCCTTCTCTACCTTTCTCTGTGCCTCCGTATAGGCCTTGAAATCCTTCAGAATAAAGTAGCGGTCTGCAACACTGGTTTCCTGCGTGTTCAACAGAGAGTTGTACAGGGAGCGGAACATCTCCGAATCGTTGTGGGAATAGCTTCCATTTACCAACTGCATTAATACCTTACGGATATCCGGGTCATTGTTGAAAATTTCCATGGGATTATAGCCCCCATGGTTCTCATAGTTGATTACCTCATCAGAGCTCAAGCCAAAGATAAAGGCATTCTCCTCTCCCACTTCCTCTACGATTTCCACGTTAGCTCCATCCATCGTTCCGATAGTAAGTGCACCATTCAGCATAAATTTCATGTTACCGGTTCCCGAAGCCTCCTTACTTGCAGTGGAAATCTGCTCGGAAACATCTGCTGCCGCAAAAATTAACTCTGCATTAGATACACGATAGTTTTCAATAAAGACCACCTTCAGCTTACCATTGATAGAGGCATCGTTGTTAATCACATCCGCTACGGAGTTAATCAGCTTAATGGTCAGCTTTGCAGTACGATAGCCTGCTGCTGCCTTTGCCCCAAAAATAAAGGTTCTGGGGAAGAAGTCCATATCCGGATGCTCTTTAATCTCATTGTACAGATACATAACATGGAGAATATTCAAAAGCTGTCTCTTATATTCATGCAGACGCTTGACCTGCACATCAAAAATGGAGCGAGGGTCTACCTGAATACCATTGTGCTCTAAAATGTAGTTAGCCAGACGCACCTTATTCTGGTATTTGATATTCATAAACTCCTGCTGTGCCTTTTCATCATCTGCATAAAGCTTCAGCTTACTGATTTTAGGTAAATCGGTAATCCAGTCCTCACCCACATGAGCCGTTACCCATTCTGCCAGTAGGGGATTTCCATGAAGCAGGAACCTTCTCTGGGTAATTCCATTGGTTTTATTATTAAACTTCTGAGGCATCATTTCATAAAAATCTTTTAATTCCTGGTTCTTCAAAATCTCCGTATGCAGCCTTGCCACACCGTTTACCGAATAACCTGCTGCGATAGCCAAATGTGCCATCTTCACCTGACCATCGTAGATAATCGCCATCTTACGGATTTTCTCCTGATTACCGGGATATTTTTGCTCAATCTGAATGATGAATCGGCGATTGATTTCCTCTACAATCTGATAAATTCTGGGCAGTAACCTGGAAAACAGCTCAATGGGCCATTTTTCCAATGCCTCTGCCATAATAGTATGGTTCGTATAAGCACAGGTCTTGGTGGTAACCTCCCAGGCCTCATCCCAGGTCAGGAAATATTCATCCATCAGAATACGCATCAGTTCCGCCACTGCTACCGTAGGATGAGTATCGTTTAGCTGAAAGGTAACCTTCTCATGGAACTTACGAATATCTGTATGGTTTTTCATATATTTGGATACAGCCTGCTGTACGGAGGCTGAAATAAA
>JBJELR010000056.1:0-4203 GCA_051879255.1 Lachnospiraceae bacterium
TGCACTCTCTGCATATTGGTAAAGGATAGCTGCCTCTTTTGTCCGATAATGGTGGAGAGGTACGCAGCCTCCGGAAATGGCACAATACTCCCCCAGCTTTTCCTGAAGTTGGGAAAAAGATGTCTTCACCTGAGACTCCTGCTCACAGAGAAAAATGCTGCCGAAGCAGCCACCATTCATTCGGTAGACCTTTTGTGTATTCCCTATAGCCTCCTCTAATGCCTCTGCCGTAATTTTTAATACTTTATCTCCTTCATTTCGACCAAACTGCAGGTTAATATTTTGCAGTCCCCGAATATCCAGCAGCACCAGATAGCCCTCTTTTTCCTCTGCCAGCAACTGATTCAGTTCCTCCAGAAGCCGGTTCAGATAGAAAGCACCGGTAAGCCGATCAGTGTCATTGGCTAACAAGGTGTCAGATATTCTGCCCACCATCCAAATCTGTTTTCCCTGCGGGTCAAAGCCACACTTTCCCCGACAGCTAATCCAGACAATTTCTCCCCGACGATTCACCAGACGATAAACCATATCATGAACAAGTCTCTTCCCCTGCTGTACCTCTCCCAGATCTTCCACCAGGGCATCCACATCCTTAGGAAAGACTATTTTAACCCAATCCTCTACTGCACAGCAGCTTTCCTCATTCAAAGGCAGCGAGTATTTTTCAGTAATGGAGGGAGGCAAAAAAAGCCTGCCCGTTGCAAATTCCCACAAAAAGAAATAATCATCCGAGCTCTCATTTAAAAAACGCATCATATCCAGATAGGACTCTACATTATATTCCATATTTCCTCCACTTCCCTGCTGTCATATGCTTTTCTCCTATCTTACTAAAAATATGGCAAAAATGCAAATTATAATTAAGATGTTTTTTTCATAAAATGGTGTTATAATTTAACCAACTGTTCGGAATAGCCAGGTTATCTGCCCCGCACAGCCCTATAATTACATTTTGTAAAGGTAAAAACTATGTTAAGTACAAAAAAAAATATAAAACAGGGATTAAACATTATTATTGTCGGCTGTGGTAAGGTAGGCTCTACTCTGGTAGAACAGCTTTGTCGGGAAGGCCATGACATTACGATTATTGATACCAATTCCACCCGTATTCAGGAAATAACCAATCTCTATGATGTTATGGGTCTTACCGGAAATGGAGCCAGCTATAGCGTCCAGGTGGAAGCAGGAATAAAAACTACGGATTTGCTTATTGCCGTTACCGGTTCTGATGAATTGAATCTTCTTTGCTGCACCGTAGCCAAACAGGTAGCCGGCTGTGCAGCCATTGCCCGGGTACGTAATCCCGACTACAGTAAGGAGGTAGGCTATTTACGCCAAAAACTGGGCTTAGCCATGATTATTAATCCTGAGCTGGAGGCCGCCCGGGAAATTGCCCGGATTCTCTATTTGCCGACGGCACTGGAGGTCAATTCCTTTGCCCATGGTCAGGCAGAGTTGATCCAATTTAAAATTCCTGAGAAAAATGCATTGGATGGCATGACCATTGCCCAATTAGATCAGAAAAGTCCCATTAAGGTATTGATTTGTGCTTTGGAGCGGGAAGGCCAGGTACATATTCCCTCCGGGGATTCCGTCTTACGGGCCGGTGATGTAATTTCCTTCGTTGCTCCCAGAAGCAAAATTCGGGGATTTTTGTCCAATATTGCCGTAAAAACCCATCAGGTAAAAAATACCATGATTATTGGCGGCGGAAAGGCGGCCTATTATCTGGCCAGCCAGCTTTTGCAAATGGGAATTTCAGTGAAAATCATCGAGCA
Organism: Lachnospiraceae bacterium; assembly: GCA_051879255.1. GTDB lineage: Bacteria > Bacillota > Clostridia > Lachnospirales > Lachnospiraceae > SFDP01. Next base: position 1,779 of record JBJELR010000056.1, read on the forward strand.
GAATAAAGCACGTTGTGAAGAACTGAGTCTTCTGCTTCCTAAAGCCATTATTATCAACGGCGATGGAACCGATGGTGAACTGCTAAAGGAGGAGGGCATTGAATATACCGAATCCTTCGTTCCCCTCACCGGAATTGACGAAGAAAATATTATGCTGACCCTTCATGCCCGTCAGGTTTCCGATGCCAAGGTCATCACCAAGGTTAATCGTACCACCTATAGGAATGTAATCAGTACTTTGGATTTAGGCAGTGTAATCTATCCCCGACAGATTACCTCAGAGGCTATCATTGCCTATGTCCGGGCAAAAAATGACTCCAAGAATAATAATATCGAAACCTTATACCATCTGTTTAATTCTCAGGTAGAGGCCATTGAATTCCGAGTAGATTCTCCTTCCGATGTGACTAATCTCCCCTTGAAGGATTTAACCCTTAAGGAGCAGGTACTGGTAGCCTTCATCAACCGAAAAGGCTCCATCATCATTCCCAGTGGTCAGGACTGTATTCTGGTAGGAGATACGGTTATGGTAGTAACTACTCATACCGGCTTTGATGACCTCCAGGATATCCTGAGATAAGGAGAGACACCGAATGAATTATCCGATTATACGATATGTATTGGGCTATGTATTAAAAATTCAGGCTCTGTTTCTGCTGTTACCCTGTATGACTGCTTTAGTGTATCAGGAAAAGGAGGGCTTTGCCTATCTGGCCACTGCTCTATTGTGTGTGGTAATTGGCCATCTGATGAGCTTTAAAAAACCCCTGCAGCAAGTTTTTTATCTAAAGGAGGGTTGTGTAGCCACTGCTCTTAGCTGGATTGTCCTAAGTCTTTCCGGTGGTCTCCCCTTTTGGTTAAGCAGGGAGATCACCCTATTTACGGATGCCATGTTTGAGACGGTATCCGGATTCACCACCACCGGAGCCAGTATTTTAACGGATGTGGAAATCATGTCCAGATGCTCCTTGTTGTGGCGAAGCTTTACTAACTGGATTGGGGGAATGGGCGTTCTGGTTTTTTTGCTGACCATTATCCCTTTAAGCGGCGGCTCCCATATGAATCTGATGCGGGCAGAAAGTCCCGGTCCTTCTGTAGGAAAGCTGGTACCCAAAATTAAATCTACCGCCCGGATTCTCTATCTGATTTATCTGGGTCTTACCTTTTTGGAATTTCTCCTTCTGGTAGCCGGCGGAATGCCTGTTTTTGATGCTATCGCCGCCTCCTTCAGTACTGCGGGTACAGGAGGCTTTGGAATAAAGAATTCCAGTATGGGAGGTTATTCCCCCTACCTCCAATGGGTAGTGACTATTTTCATGCTGCTGTTTGGTGTAAACTTTAATGCCTACTACCTGATTCTTTTTCATAACGTAAAAAAAGCCTTCCATATGGAGGAGGTTCGCTGGTATTTTGGTATTGTGGGGGTCTCCGTAATCATTATTTTCTTCAATTTACTACAGACCGTCACCTCCGCCTTCGAGGCCTTAACACAGTCCGCCTTCCAGGTAGCCTCCATTATCACTACTACCGGCTTTTCTACCGTTGATTTCAGCCAATGGACTGAAATCAGCAAGGTCATTCTGGTGCTTTTAATGTTTATTGGAGGCTGTGCAGGAAGTACCAGTGGTGGTATTAAGGTATCTCGCCTGGTAATTCTTTTTAAAACGGTAGTCAAAGAATTAAACTCCTACATCCATCCCAAAAGTATCGTAAAACTAAAAATGGATGGCAAGCAGGTAGAGCATGAGGTAATTCGTTCTGTAAATGTATACTTTATTACCTTTATGATTATCTTCACAAGCTCCGTCCTCTTGGTTTCCCTGGAAGGAGCAGATTTAATTACCTCCTTCACTGCCGTAGCTGCCACCCTGAATAACGTTGGGCCTGGGTTAGAGTTGGTGGGTCCCACCGAGAATTTTGGACATTTTACACTATTCACCAAATGGGTTTTGATCTTCGATATGCTGGCCGGAAGATTAGAGCTGTTTCCTCTGCTGATTCTTTTTCATTCAGGTGTGTGGAAAGATAGCTTTCACCCCAGAAGAAACCACAAACAGCACAAATAAAAGTTATGGAAAAAAGAAAGAGAGCTGTTCCACTAAAAAATTAGTGTACAGCTCCCTTTTTTATAGTTCACAGTTATTTACGGTTCTGGGAAAGGGTACTACATCACGAATGTTGCCCATACCGGTAAGGTACATAATACAGCGCTCAAAGCCCAGGCCAAAGCCTGCATGGCGGGCAGAGCCAAATTTTCGCAGATCCAGATAGAAACCATAATCTTCTTTGTTCAGTCCCAGCTCTTCCATTCGTTTCTCTAAAAGCTCCAGATTATCCTCTCTCTGGCTGCCCCCAATGATTTCACCGATCCCCGGTACCAGACAATCCATAGCCGCTACCGTCTTTCCATCTTCATTCAGCTTCA
>JBJELR010000057.1:0-4168 GCA_051879255.1 Lachnospiraceae bacterium
ATATAAAGGCTTTGATTTTTCGGATTTAAAGAAGGATAAAATTAATGGAAATCTATTTTATTACAGTAAATCGAAGTTTTCCATGACAAATGAGATAGTCAATCAGCTTTCCCAATTAGATCAGCTATCTTATCCTCAATATGTGGAAATCATAGATGGGGAGATAGTTCTTTCCTGATATGGATATTATTATTCTCAGATTAAAATATCCCAATGATCCTACAGGTAACTTGACGGCACATCAGCATTTTATTGGTGAGCTGTCAGGTGACGGTATGGATGTATACACCGTATCCTCTATTTTAGGGAAAGAAAATAGGGTTTTCGGAAGAAATAAAGATGACTACGAACAGATTAAGGCAGAGGAGATTCGGGTCAATGATTTTAGGGTTCCATCCTTCATTGATTGTACGAAAATGTACCATATTCCTTTGGATGACACCGTCGACATCAGTCGGTTATCAGGCCATCAGATAACACCGCAGCTATCTCGAAGAATACGTGAGCGTATAGCCCGCAAGAAGGCAGAAGGGCGACATACGAGATATAATATTTCTCTGAATGATTTTAAACAGTGGAATAGAAGAGCAGTTAAATCATTAAGATAAGGAAGATATAAAAAAGGGATAAGCCTTTCGGCCTATCCCTTTTATGTTAAAGAAAGTCTTAAGCTTAGCTTAGCCAAAGTATCTGTTCAGCAGACCTTCGAAAGCTCTACCATGACGAGCTTCGTCTTTAGCCATTTCATGTACTGTATCATGAATTGCATCCAGGTTAAGTTCTTTTGCTCTCTTAGCAAGATCAAATTTACCTGCAGTTGCGCCATTCTCAGCTTCAACTCTCATTTCCAGGTTCTTCTTGGTAGAATCAGTAACAACTTCACCCAATAATTCAGCAAACTTAGAAGCATGCTCAGCTTCTTCTAAAGCTGCTTTCTCCCAATATAAACCGATTTCAGGATAACCTTCTCTGTGAGCTACTCTACCCATAGCCAGATACATACCTACTTCACAGCACTCAGCTTCGAAGTTAGCTCTTAAATCAGCGATGATGTCTTCACGTGCGCCCTGAGCAACACCTACAACGTGCTCGCAAGCCCATTCTCTCTTACCGGTCTGAAGAACAAATTTCTCAGCACCTACACCACACATAGGACATTTTTCAGGAGCAGTTTCTCCCTCATGAACATAACCACATACAGAACATACATACTTCATAATCATTTTCTCCTTTTCTTAATAGATTTGTTGGTTAAATTATAACCAGTTAATAATATTTGTGCAATGGACAATTTGCCGAATTCAATAAAAATTAGTTGCTATCTGCGGCAAGGCAGTCCTTGCATTTCCCGTAAAAATATGCTACGTGACCTTCAATCAGGCCATCACATTGACCGTTGGCTGCATCGTTAAAGGATTCTACGACAGGAAGGTTCAAATCATGAACTGAACCACATTCCTTGCAGACAAAATGGTAATGTGGAGTAGTAATTGCATCGAAATGATCAACCCCATCACCTACGCGTATTCTTAATAATTCGCCCATATCAGATAATAACGTAAGATTACGGTATACGGTTCCAAGGCTTATGTTAGGAAATTCCTTCCGAACATTCATATAAACTACATCGGCAGTGGGATGATCTATCCGGCTCATCATAAACTCCTTGATTGCTTCACGCTGTCGGCTGTACTTCAAAGCCATTAGACCCTCCTTTCAAAAACAGTAATCATTATCGATATTGTCAATATACAAGATTAATTTGCATATGTCAATAACTTTTTTGAAAAAAATCTGCTTTTTATAATTTTTTTAGAATATTATTTTTCTACTTTTACGCAGATGGGTAAAAAATATGCTAGAATAAGAACAGAATTTACCTAAAGGAGATATCTCTTGAAATTTAAAACAAGACTGTGGATTACTTTTGCAACGATTATTGTTCTACCGGTTATTTTAACCACTATTGCCTTTGGCATAATCAGCTATTGTGTGATTAACAGCGAAGGAAAAAATTATGGTATAGAAATCAAAGATTTTACCATGCTGTCGGAATCCATCTCCTCCTTTGGAGAACTTACAGAGGAGGCCTTTTATAAGCTGAGGGCACAGGTGGATTTAGATCCGTCCCGATTTTTGGACAAGGAGTATTTGAATAGGATTAACCAGGAAATTGAGGACAATTCTTCCTATTTAATAGTAAGGAAGGGAGACCAGATTTATTATACGGGGAATGAGACGGCGGCAGAACAGCTTTTTAATCGGCTGCCGGAATATGGAAACAGCTATAAGGGAGCAGATGCCGGCTATTATTATAGTGATATGCAAAAGCTGGTAAAGCAGATTGATTTTCCTTTTCCCGATGGCTCCTTGGGCAGCATTTTCATCGTGACCAAGGTAAGCAGTGTGGTATCCAAGACACTGATTGTTTATCTGTTTGCCTCTATTATTTTAATTCTTTTGTTTACCAGTATTATGCTGACCCAGTGGATTCGTAAGGGAGTGTTTTTACCCTTAAGTGAGATGAATGTGGCCATGCAGCATATTGCCAGAGAGGATTTTGACTATGTACTGGAGCGAAAGCCGGACGATCAGGGGGAGATGGGTGAGCTGTACCAAAGCTATGAGGATATGCGGCTGAAGCTGAAGGAATCCAAGGAGGAGATGCTGCAGAATGAAAAACAGAACAAGGAGCTGGTAAGTAATATTTCTCACGATTTAAAGACACCGATTACCTCCATTAAGGGCTATGTAGAAGGGATTATTGATGGCGTGGCAGATACGCCGGAGAAAATGGAAAGATATATCAAGACCATTTACACAAAGGCCTGTGATATGGACAGGCTGATCAGCGAACTGACCTTTTATTCCGGAATTGACTCCAATCGTATTCCTTATCATTTCCACTGTATCAATGTAACGGATTATTTTAATGACTGTGTGGAGGATGTGGGGTTTGAATTGGAATCAAAGAATATCCAGTTGAATTATACCAATCTGCTGAACCCGGATACGCAGATTATTGCGGACCCGGAGCAGATGAAGAAGGTCATTAACAATATTATAGGAAACAGCATTAAGTACATGGACAAAGAAAAAGGAATTATCGATATTCGTCTTTTGGAGGATACGGATTCTGTTCGTGTGGAAATAGAGGATAATGGAAAGGGTATAGAGGCCAAGGATTTGGGAAACATATTTGAGCGGTTTTACCGAACCGATGCCTCACGTAATTCCTCCCAGGGAGGAAGTGGTATCGGGCTTTCTATTGTGAAAAAGATTATTGAAGATCATGGGGGCTATATCTGGGCGACCAGTAAAGAAGGAGAAGGCACCTGTATGAACTTTGTGATACGTAAATATAAGGAAGCTACAAGCTAAAAGAGCAGATCATAATTGATGATATGCATCGGATAAAAATTGAGTTGAGCAGGATTGTGATGCTTTAAAATGGAGGAAAAGATGAGTAAAATTTTAATTATTGAGGATGAGGTTGCTATTGCGGATTTGGAAAAGGATTATCTGGAGCTTAGTGGCTTTGGGGTCACCATAGAGCATACCGGGGATGGCGGTCTGAAAAGGGCATTAGAGGAGGATTTTGATTTGGTGGTGCTGGATTTGATGCTCCCCGGTATGGATGGTTTTGAAGTGTGTAAGCAAATTCGTGAGAAAAAGGATATTCCCATTCTCATGGTTTCTGCCAAAAAGGATGATATCGATAAAATCCATGGTCTGGGTCTGGGAGCAGATGATTATATGACCAAGCCCTTTAGTCCCAGTGAGCTGGTTGCCCGGGTAAAGGCACATATGGCAAGATACAACCGTTTAGTAAACACCAACCAGAAGAACAATGACATTGTGGAAATCCGGGGAATTCGCATTGATAAAACGGCGAGAAGGGTTTATGTGGAAGGAGAGGAGAAGAATTTCACTACCAAGGAGTTTGACTTATTGACCTTTTTGGCGGAAAATCCTAACCATGTATTTACCAAGGAAGAACTTTTTCGGGAAATATGGGATATGGACTCCGTTGGCGACATTGCTACGGTTACGGTTCATATTAAGAAAATACGGGAAAAAATTGAAAGTAATTCCAACAAGCCTCAGTATATAGAAACCATCTGGGGTGTGGGATATCGCTTTAAGGTGTAAATTTGTACTGCAGTCA
>JBJELR010000058.1:0-4153 GCA_051879255.1 Lachnospiraceae bacterium
CAGGAGGTATTTCAGGCCGGCTGCACCAGTCCTGTACTGTATGCTGAGGCTGTTATGCTGCTCAACTTCCAGCCCACCCTTCTTATGGAGCTGGAGCCGGTACAGATTCGGATTCTGCGTTTTGGGCAGAGCCGAAATATGCTGTCGGCAGAGGTGAAGGGAGTGCTCCAATATCTTGCTTTGCGCCAAAAGGAATACTCAGCCGGACTATGCAGCCTTTTGGAGGCTATCTGCACTATGGAGGAAAATTTACCTATGCTGCAGTCTCTGTGCAGTCTCTTGATTAAAGGGAATAAGAAGGAGAAAAAATATTTTCCCTGGTATGAGAAAGCCATTGATAACGGTTTAAAGATAACCCGCTTGTATGAATATTATATGATGGCTCTGGACCGACAAAAGGAAATGGATATTCCCAAAATGGTACTCATGTATTTTTCCTATGAAAGCAGCCTGAGCTACCCCAATGCAGCATATCTCTACCGCTATGTTTATGAGAACAGAGAAACGATGGAGGAGCTGTATCTGGCTTATGCACCGAGAATCGAACGGTTTTTGCTCAAGCAGCTTTATGAAGAAAAGATTAATGAAGATTTAGGCTATTTGTATGAGCATATCCTGGTACCTGCCATGCTCACTCCGGATAATGCCGCAGCCTTAGAAAAGGTGATGTTTATCCATTCCTTTAAGGCCACTGATAAAAGGGATGAACGGCTGATTGTTCTGCCCAAGCACCGGAAGGAAGAAAGCGCCTTTGATTTTAGTCAGGGAGAAGCCCGCCTGTTTTTACCGGGAAGAAACTATCTTTTGTTCAAAGAAGACAGATGGGGGCAACGCTTTCTTGTTCCCCGGGAGGAATATCCCAAAGCCTTTTTGTCTCTTTCTGCTTTGGCACCTCAAATAGGAAGACTGGTTGATGAAGTCTTAGGAGTAGCCCTGTACATTTGTGAGGATAAAGGTGGCTGGCAGCCCATTGTACCGGAAAATGAGAGGCAGTTTTGCTTCTTAAGTGAAAGTGCTGCAGTTTTGGACACAGAAAAGCAACGACTGCGCAGCTATTTGTTGGACTATTATTATGAGATGGATAAAATGGGGCTTTTGGATAGCTGGTTGGAAGACTGTGAGCCTGATGCATTGGGAACAGGGGGACAAAAGAAGCTGATTCATTATCTGGTTTCCAGGGGATTTTATGAAAAAGCCTATAGATTTATTCTGCATTTTGGACCGGACCATATGGAGCCAAAGGCTCTGGTCAGAATCAGTACCTATATGCTGGAGGAAGAAAATCGGCACCCTAAGAAACTGCTTTGGCTGATTGATACAGCTTTTCAAAAAGGAAAGTATAACCTCCCCATGCTGAATTTTCTGGCCAGGTACTATCGAGGCACCTGTGAACAGATGATGTCGGTATTCAGGGCAGCAAAGGATTTTGATGTGGAGGTTTATACGCTTAGTGAGAATATCCTGACACAGATATTGTATTCTCAAACCCCGGTGAAGGAGGATCTGGAGGTATTCAAGACCTATATTGCAGGAGGAGCCAAAACGCCTCTGGAAGCATCTTTTTTGACCTGGCGGGCCAAAGCATATCTGCAGGATGAACGGGAAATGGAGGGCTATTTTATTCGAGATATTGCCAGAGTTTATCACAGAGGCTTTAAACTCCATCCCATTACTCATCTGGCCTATCTGAAATACTATGCCCTGCATCAGGAGGAAAGGAGCCAGGCCCAGGAAGAATTAGTACAGATTTTCCTTCGGGAGGCCGTTGAAAAACGAGAGTGGCATCTTCCCTTCCTATTGGAATATGAGAATTGTCCCGGTATGGAAGGCCTATCCCACAAAAGCTTTCTTTTTTATCAGGGAAACAGTGGAGATAGGATGGTGCTTCATTACTGTAAAAACCAACCGGAAACAGAAGAAGAGCATTATATTCGGGAAGATATGGAAGAGGGGTATGGCGGAATCTATTCTGCGGAATTTATCCTTTTTTCGGGAGAAGAACTGAAATATTATCTTATTTGCGAACAGGATAATCAGGAGCAGCTGGTGGGAAGTGGTGTACTGAAGAAAGAGTGGGATGCTGATAAAAAAGCAGCAAACCGTTATGGAATGCTTAATCAAATGACAGAATACCTTCAACTTGAAGAATATCATCAGGCAGAGCAGGTATTGGAGGAGTATTGGAAAAGGGAGTATCTGACAGAACAGGTATTCCGCCTGTAGACGAAATGCGGGCAGAAGGAGATTAGGATGATTTTTGGGAGAGAGAGCTTTCGAAAAAAAAATAATGGAAAATATCTGATCGGCTACCAGCTATCCCCGGAGACTGCTCAAATCAGCTTTTTGCGTATTGGGGAAGACCAGCCCTATACTTTTTCCATGGTGGCAGGAATGGAGGACTACAATCTTCCCCTATGTCTGTATCGTCAGGAGGCGGGAGACCTTTGGAGCATGGGAAAGGAAGCCATAGAAAAAGGAGAAACAGACCCTCAGGGTATGGTGGAGCAGTTATTGGAAAAGGCGTATCGCAGAGAGCAGGTAGAGCTTTCGGGCCAAAGCTATGACTCCAGAGCCCTGTTGGCACTTTTTGTGAAGAAAAGCCTTGCCTTACTGAGATTGGAAACCAGCCTGGAGCAGGTGGCAGCCATAGTGTTTGTAGTGGATTGGCTGGATGCGGACAGGGTGACAGCCTTAAGGGAGATGACGGAATATTTGCAGCTTCCCCGGATAGAAATGAAGCTGATGAGCAAGGAGGAAAGCTTTTTTTGGTATAATCTACACACTGACCAAAGCCTTTGGAAGGGGCAGGTTATGCTGTATGAAATGGAAAAAAACAGTCTGATTAGTTTTCGTCTGTGGATTAACCCCAATACCACTCCACTGGTTACGATGATCGAAAAGAAAATCTATCCCCAGTGGGAGGGCTTTGCCGTAAAAAGTGCAGAAAGGAAGGATGAATTTTTTTTACAGCTATGCCGGGAGGATTTTCAGAATGGTAACATTTCTGCAGTTTATCTAATCGGAGATGGCTTTGGCGGTGACTGGTATCAGGAGTCTCTGCGCTTTATCTGTAAGCTGCGAAGGGTGTTTCGGGGAAATAACCTTTACAGTAAGGGAGCCTGTCAGGGACTGCTCCAGAAGCTGGAGCCGGATAAGCTGGCACAGACCTATGTCTATCTGGGAGAGGACAAGCTGTGTGCCAATGTAGGAATGAATCTGCTAAGACAGGGAGAAGAATCCTATCTGGCCGTTTTAAACGGAGGAAATAATTGGTATGACAGCAGAAAAGAATGGGAGGTTATTCTGGAAAAAGATAATCAGCTTGTTTTCCGAATTACCCCATTAAACGGAAGGAATATAGTAGAACACGTTATTACCTTAGGGGGATTGAAAAGCCAGGGACAGCCCTATACCCGAATTCACGTGAAGGCCTGGATGAGTTCTCCCAGAAAGCTTCAGGTGAAGGTTGCAGACAAAGGATTTGGACAGTTTTACCCTTCTACCAACAGAGTTTGGGAAGAAACGATTGAATTATAAAGTTGGAGGAAAAATGAGTATCAGATTATGTCTTGGAGAATATGCCAAAAAGGGCTATGAGCCGGAACATATGGGAATCCTGGTCTATTCAGTGGAGGAGCTGTGTTTTTTTCTTGGAGAGAATGCCTGTCTGCTGGAGGAAGGTCTGATGAAAGAAGATTTGGCAGATTGGCTGGAAAAGGAGTGTCTTCTTCCCCTGTTGGCAGATAACTTAAGGAAGGCCTTGCGCCAAAAAGCATCCTTAAAGGCCTTTGTGGCAGTGATTTTGGACTATACCGGCTTTTTTTCTCAAAAAGAACAGGAAAGAATTTTAGTGGCGATTACGGAAAACAGCCGGATGACGGTATATGAGAAGCGTAAGGCCAAGGTGGATTCACTGCTGGTAAAGGGACATTATGGATTTGCCTACAGGGAGTATAAAAAGCTGCTGGAGCAGCTTCCTAAGGAAGAAGAAGCCTTGAAAGGAAAAATTTATCATGGCTGCGGAGTTTGTATGGCCAGACGGTTTTATTTTCCTTTGGCAGGGGATTATTTTGAGAAAGCCTATAGAATGACGGGACAGCTGGAAAGCTTAAGGCAGTATCTTTGGGCAAAGAGACTATCCCTATCGGAAAGG
>JBJELR010000059.1:0-4143 GCA_051879255.1 Lachnospiraceae bacterium
CAACCGGACAAGGGTACAGATTCGCTGGATTGATGCCGAGGATTTAACCCCTGACACCCAGGAGGAATACCTTCATGACGTGAGTGGAATTCTGGTTCCCGGAGGATTTGGAGTCCGGGGAGTGGAAGGAAAGATTATGGCTATCCATTATGCCAGAGTGAACCGGATTCCGTTTTTGGGAATCTGCTTAGGAATGCAGATGGGCATCGTGGAATTTGCCAGAAATGTATTAGGCTTAAAGGCGGCAGCCAGTATGGAATTGGAGCCGGACACACCGGATCCGGTAATTGCCTTGATGCAGTCCCAGGAAGGGATTGAGAATCTGGGGGGCACCTTAAGGCTGGGGGCATATCCTTGTATTTTACGGCCGGATACCTTAGCTTACCGTCTTTATGGCTGTAAGGAAATTTCTGAAAGACACAGACACCGATATGAGGTAAACAATGCCTATCGTAAGCCATTGGAAGACGGAGGAATGGTTCTATCCGGCTTATCTCCCGATGGTGGGATTGTGGAAATGGTAGAATTGCCGGAGCATCCCTTTTTTATTGCTACCCAGGGACACCCGGAATTTAAATCCAGGCCTAACCATGCCCACCCTCTGTTTCGGGGGCTGATAGAGGCGGCTGTGAGAACCCGATAAAGGGAGCAAATGTGACAGAAAAAAAGAAAACAGGGAAGAAGGAGGAGAATATGGGACAGGAAGGATATAAAAAACAGGGACTGTACAGTCCCCAATGGGAGCATGATAACTGTGGCATAGGTGCCATCGTAAATATTCAGGGAAGGGCCTCCCACAGCATTCTGGATGATGCCTTAAAAATTGTGGAGAATCTGGAGCACAGGGCGGGCAAAGATGCTAAAGGAGAAACCGGTGACGGGGTAGGAATCCTGACACAGATTTCCCACAAATTTTTTAAAAAGGTCTGTGAAAAAGAGCAGATTCCCATCGGTAAAGAACGGGAATATGGGGTAGGAATGTTTTTCTTTCCCCAGAATGAATTAAAGCGCAGCCAGGCTAAAAAGATGTTTGAAATTATTGTAAAGAAGGAGGGTCTGAACTTTTTAGGTTGGAGAGAGGTACCGGTCTATCCAAAGGTTCTGGGCCAAAAGGCCAGGGACTGTATGCCGGTAATTTTACAGGCCTTCATTGAGAAGCCGGGAGAAATAGAAAAGGGACTGGAATTTGACCGAAAACTCTATGTAATAAGAAGGGTATTCGAACAGAGTACGGATAACAGCTACGTTCCTTCCCTGTCCAGCAGAACCATCGTTTACAAAGGAATGTTTTTGGTAGGGCAGCTTAGAACCTTTTTTGGGGATTTGCAGGATGAGGATTATGAATCTGCTATTGCTATGGTTCATTCCCGCTTTTCCACCAATACCAACCCAAGCTGGGAAAGGGCACATCCCAATCGCCTTATGGTACACAATGGGGAAATCAACACCATTAAAGGAAATGCAGATAAGATGTTGGCCAGAGAGGAAACTCTTTACAGCGAAAAATTCACCCCGGAGGAAATGACCAAGGTTCTTCCCGTAGTCAACACAGGAGGCTCCGATTCAGCTATGTTGGACAACACGCTGGAGTTTTTAACCATGAGTGGCATGGAATTGCCTTTAGCGGCTATGATTGCCATTCCCGAGCCATGGAGCCATAACGATACCATCTCTCAGGAAAGGAGAGATTTTTACCAATACTATGCTACCATGATGGAGCCCTGGGATGGCCCCGCTTCTATTCTTTTTTCCGATGGGGATGTAATGGGGGCTATTTTGGACAGAAACGGGCTTCGGCCTTCCCGCTATTATATCTGTGATGATGACCGATTGATTTTATCCTCTGAGGTAGGCGTATTAGAGGTGGACGAGGCTCATATCTTAAAGAAGGAACGGCTGCATCCGGGGAAAATGCTTCTAGTGGATACCCGGCAGGGGCGGGTGATTTCAGACGAAGAATTAAAAGAGTATTATGCCAAGAAGGAACCCTATGGAGAATGGCTGGATTCCAATCTGATTCATTTAGCAGACCTGAAAATCCCCAACGAGAAGGTACCCGACATTCGGGGGGAATACAGAGCAAGGCTGCAAAAGGCCTTTGGCTATACCTATGAAGAATATCGGAATGGGATTTATTCTATGGCTCTAAACGGGACGGAGCAGATTGGAGCCATGGGAACGGATACACCTTTAGCAGTGTTATCTAAGGAATACCAGCCCCTGTTTTATTATTTTAAACAGCTTTTTGCCCAGGTAACCAATCCTCCCATTGATGCGGTACGGGAGAAGATTGTCACCTCAACCAATGTATATGTAGGAAAAAATGGTAATCTGTTGGAAGAAAAGCCGGAAAATTGTCAGGTGCTTAAGATTCATAATCCGATTCTGACGGATTTGGATTTATTGAAAATAGTGACCATGAAAAAAAGCGGCTTTAAGGTCAGTAAGGTACCTATTATTTACTTTAAGAGTACACCAATTGAACGGGTTTTGGAGCATCTTTTCGTGGAGGTGGACAGGGCTTATAAGGAAGGAACCAATATTCTGGTGCTTTCTGACAGGGGAGTAGATGAGAATCATGTAGCTCTGCCTTCTTTACTGGCGGTGGCAGCAGTCCACAAGCATCTGGTGCAGACCAAGAAATGTACGGCCATGTCTTTAATATTGGAGTCAGGGGAGCCCAGAGAGGTCCATGATTTTGCCACCCTCCTGGGCTATGGAGCCAGTGCAATCAATCCTTATCTGGCCCATGCAACCATCGCTCAGTTGGTCGAGGAGGGGCTGTTAAATAAGGATTACTATGCAGCAGTGGAGGACTATGACCATGCTATTTTACATGGAATCGTAAAAATTGCCTCTAAGATGGGAATTTCCACTATACAGTCCTATCAGGGCAGTAAAATTTTTGAAGCTATCGGTATTGCACAGGAGGTAATCGACTGCTACTTTACGGGCACCATTAGCCCTATTGGAGGTATTGACCTTAAGGATATTGCAGAGGCGACGGACATCCAGCATTCTAAAGCCTTTGACCCGTTGGGTCTGGAAACGGATCTGACCTTTGCTTCTATGGGGCGTCATAAGCTGAAGGCCCAGGGAGAGAAGCATCGTTATAATCCCCAGACTATTCATCTTCTGCAGCAGGCCACTAAGGAAGCAGACTATGATAAGTTCAAAATCTATACAGAATTAGTAGATAAGGAAGAAACCGGCTATTTACGAAGTCTGATGGACTTTAATTTCCCTGAAAGGGGAGTACCCCTGGAGGAAGTGGAGTCTGAGGATTCTATTGTAAAACGCTTTAAAACCGGAGCCATGTCCTACGGATCCATTTCCCAGGAGGCTCATGAAGCCCTGGCCATTGCCATGAACCGTCTTCAGGGAAAATCAAACAGTGGAGAGGGTGGAGAAAGTGATGAGCGTCTGGAGTCTGCAGGAACAGCTTATGATCGAAGTTCTGCCATTAAGCAGGTAGCCAGCGGGCGTTTTGGAGTAACCAGTCGTTATCTGGTCAGTGCGAAAGAGATTCAGATTAAGATGGCCCAGGGAGCAAAGCCCGGTGAAGGAGGACATTTGCCGGGGAAAAAGGTATATCCCTGGATAGCCAAAACCAGGCATTCCACTCCCGGGGTAGGTCTGATTTCCCCGCCTCCCCATCATGACATTTATTCCATTGAGGATTTGGCCCAACTCATTTATGATTTGAAAAATGCCAATAAAAATGCCCGTATTTCAGTAAAGCTGGTATCTGAGGCCGGGGTGGGAACGGTAGCTGCCGGAGTAGCCAAAGCGGGAGCGGGAGTAATCCTGATTTCCGGCTATGATGGGGGAACCGGAGCAGCACCCTTAAGCTCCATCCACAGTGCCGGACTTCCCTGGGAACTGGGACTGGCAGAAACCCATCAGACCTTGCTGCTGAATGGTCTGCGGGATCGGGTAGTGGTGGAAACCGATGGAAAACTGATGAGTGGCCGGGACGTGGCTATTGCAGCCCTCTTGGGAGCAGAGGAATTTGGCTTTGCCACTGCCCCTTTGGTGGCCCTTGGCTGTGTGATGATGCGTGTCTGTCATCAGGACACCTGTCCTATGGGAATTGCTACGCAGAATCCGGAATTGAGAAAGCGGTTTATGGGAAAACCGGAA
>JBJELR010000060.1:0-4118 GCA_051879255.1 Lachnospiraceae bacterium
CGATCTTGGAACAGATATGACCTTTGGATTTCAGAGTGCAGTGAATATAGCCACTGACTGTATCGACTGCATTCATACAACTGCTTCCAGTCATGGACGTGTATTTATCGTAGAAGTGATGGGGCATAAGGTAGGTTATCTTACCTTGAATGCGGGTATTGCCGGCGGTGCAGACATTATTTTGATTCCGGAAATCCCCTATGATATTAATAAAGTTATTGAGGCTATCGAGGCCAGGGACAAACGGGGAAGCCGCTTTACTATCCTGGCAGTGGCAGAGGGTGCAATTTCCAAAGAAGATGCGGCTCTTTCCAAAAAGGAATATAAGGAGAAAATGAAAAATTACAAATATCCTTCTATTTCT
This sequence comes from Lachnospiraceae bacterium, assembly GCA_051879255.1. Classification (GTDB taxonomy): domain Bacteria; phylum Bacillota; class Clostridia; order Lachnospirales; family Lachnospiraceae; genus SFDP01. The sequence goes on from JBJELR010000060.1 coordinate 365, forward strand.
TATGAGATTGCAGAAAAGATTCAGAAAAAGACAGGGAAAGAGGTTCGTGTTACCGTTCCGGGCCATACCCAGCGCGGAGGCAGCCCTTGTCCCTATGACAGAGTATTTGCAAGCCGCTTGGGAGCAGAAGCAGGCCGTCTGATTCTGGAGGGAGAATACGGATTCATGGTAGGCTATAAGAATCGTGAAATCGTGAAGGTGCCTCTGGAAGATGTGGCAGGAAAGCTGAAAATGGTTGAACCGGATGCAGCTATCATAAGAGAAGCAAAGCTGTTAGGAATCAGCTTTGGCGATTAAGAAGATTCATTTCGGGCTGCGGCATAATGATTTAATGTGGCAGCCCTCCTTTATCAAGAAAAAGGAGTAATAGAGGATGTCTTATACCGCTCTTTATCGTAAGTTCAGACCGGATAATTTTAAAGATGTAAAAGGGCAGGACCATATCGTAACCACCCTGAAGAATCAGATACAGGCAGACCGACTGGGTCATGCCTATCTTTTTTGCGGCACCAGAGGAACCGGAAAGACCTCCATTGCCAAGCTCTTTGCCAAAACGGTAAATTGTGAGAAGCCCGTGGAGGGAAGTCCCTGCGGAGTATGTTCTTCCTGTAAGGCTATTGCTGCAGGGGCCAGCATGAATGTGATTGAAATCGATGCAGCCAGCAATAATGGTGTGGATAACATACGTGAAATTGTGGATGAGGTTTCCTATTCCCCGGCAGAAGGAAAATACAAGGTATATATTATCGATGAGGTTCATATGCTTTCCATCGGTGCCTTCAATGCACTGTTGAAAACCCTTGAGGAGCCGCCTTCCTATGTAATTTTTATTCTGGCTACCACAGAGGTACACAAAATACCCATTACCATACTTTCCCGATGCCAGCGTTACGATTTCAAACGAATTACCATTGACACCATTACAGGGCGGCTTAAGGAATTGATGCAGGAGGAAAATATTCAGGTCGAAGAAAAGGCACTGCGTTTTGTGGCAAAAACTGCCGATGGCTCTATGCGTGATGCCCTAAGTCTTCTGGACCAATGTATTGCCTTCCATTTTGGTCAGGCATTGACCTATGAGAAAGTCCTGGATGTTCTTGGCGTAGTAGATACAGAGGTATTCAGCAGGCTGCTCAGACTGATTATCGCAAGAGACGTACCGGGCTGTATTGGTCTGTTGGAAGAAATCGTTATGCAGGGAAGGGAACTGACCCAGTTTGTCAGTGACTTTTCCTGGTATCTCAGGAATTTGCTTTTGGTAAAAACATCTGATAATATGGAGGAGATGTTGGATCTTTCTGAGGACAATCTGAACCGTCTGCGGGAGGAAGCAAAGGAAGTGGAGACAGACGCCGTTCTTCGTTATATTCGGGTTTTTGCCGGGCTGGCCTCCCAGATGAAATATGCCATGCAGAAACGGATATTAGTGGAAGTAGCCCTGATTAAATTATGCAAACCGGAAATGGAAGTCAATACAGACTCTCTGTTGGATCGTATTCGCAGCCTGGAGGAAAAGCTGGAACAGGGAATCGTCGTGGCGGCTTCCCCATCAAAGGGGCAGGAAAATCTGCCCGGGACCGGCAGCTTTTCTGAACCACCCAAAGTTCTGCCCGGAGCAGTTGGGGAGGATATTAAGGAAGTGGTTGCCAAATGGCCGGGAATTGTGGGAAATGCAGCCATGCCCTTAAAAGGTCACCTGAGGAAGGTAAGGCTTAGCTTAGGAGAGGCAGGCAGCCTTCTTATGGTTGTGGAAGACGGTGTTTCCTTCGATTATCTGGCAAAAAATGAAGAGCATAAGGAAGAAGTGCTTCGATTGATTGAGGGTTATCTGGGAAAGACGGTGGACATTGAGATTCGGCCTTTGGAGGAGAATCGACAGTTTGAAACAAGCTATGTTGATTTAAGTAAGATAATCAACATGGAAATAGAAGAAGAAAGTGATTAAAAAGCTGAAAAAAGCAGGAGGAGAAAGCAATGGCAAAAAGAGGAGGATTTCCGGGAGGAATGCCCGGTAATATGAATAATCTGATGAAACAGGCACAGAGGATGCAGCGTCAGATGGAGGAAAACCAGAGAGAACTGGAAACAAAGGAGTTCACAGCGAAAGCAGGGGGTGGTGCCGTAGAGGTAACGGTTACCGGTAAAAAGGTGGTGACTAAGGTCAGCATTTCCAAGGATGTAGTAGACCCGGATGATGTGGAAATGCTGGAAGACTTAATTATGGCAGCCACCAACGAGGCTATTAAGCTGGCAGAAGAAGAAAGCTCCGCCATGATGGGAAGAATGACGGCAGGTCTGGGTGGAGGAATGCCCTTCTAATGGATTTGTACAGTGGACATATAAATCAACTAATTGCAGAATTGGCATCTTTACCCGGAATCGGAGAAAAGTCCGCATCCCGGCTGGCCTTTCATTTAATCAATATGCCAAAGGCAAAGGTGGAAAAACTGGCCAAAACCATTTTAGAAGCCAAGGAGCATGTACAGTATTGCCAGGAGTGTTATACGCTCACCGATCAGGAAATCTGTCCAATCTGCGCCAATGAAAAGAGGGATCATGGCACCATTATGGTAGTGGAAAATACGCGTGATTTGGCAGCCTATGAAAAAACAGGCAAATACGAAGGCATATATCATGTTCTTCATGGTGCTATTTCTCCCATGATCGGGATAGGGCCGGGAGACATTAAGCTGAAAGAGCTGCTGCAGCGTTTGCAAAAAGAAGTCAGAGAGGTCATCATTGCCACTAACTCCAGCCTGGAAGGTGAAACTACGGCGATGTACATCAGTAAGCTGATTAAGCCTACAGGGGTAAGGGTCACCAGAATTGCCAGTGGTGTACCTGTTGGAGGTGATTTGGAGTATATTGATGAAGTCACTTTGCTGCGAGCCCTGGAAGGAAGAATTGAGCTGTAGGAGGCAGAGATGAGAACAGAAAGCTTTGGAAAGACAAAAGAGGGAAAAGAAGTATTTCTTTATACTCTGGAGAATACAAAAGGAGTTAAAGCCGCAGTTACCAATTATGGGGCCAATCTGGTCAGTCTGCTGGTTCCTGACAAAAAGGGCGTAGCTAAAGATGTGGTTTTAGGCTTTGATTCTGTGCAGGGCTATGAACAAAATCCCGGTTTTTTTGGTGCACTGATTGGACCCAGTGCGAATCGTATCGGTGGAGCCTCCTTCACCTTAAATCAAAAAACCTACAGTCTGAAAAAGAATAACGGAGAGAACAATCTCCACAGCGATGAAGAAAAGGCCTCTCATAAACGAGTGTGGGCTGCCTCTTGTGGCAAAGAAAGTGTATGCTTTACTCTGCAGATTGAGGATAAAGAAATGGGTTTTCCGGGAAATAAAGAATTCAAGGTGACCTATTCTCTGACCCGGGATAATGAATTAAAGCTTCATTACGAGATTACCAGCGATCAGGAAACCATTATTAATCCCACCAACCATTCCTACTTTAACCTTAAAGGGCACAGAGAGGGAACCATCATGGATCACAGCATTACCCTGTTGGCCTCTCATTATACCCCCGCAGATGAGGCCTCTATTCCTACCGGGGAAATTGCTTCTGTGGAAGGTACGCCTATGGATCTGCGAAAAGAGGTTGTGATCGGCGATAAAATAGATTCTGATTTTGACCAGCTTAAGTTTGCCGCAGGCTTTGACCATAACTGGGTAACGGATCATTACGACGGAAAGGTAAGACTTATTGCAAGGGTTAAGGCACCGGATAATCTGCGTACCATGGAGGTATA
>JBJELR010000061.1:0-4116 GCA_051879255.1 Lachnospiraceae bacterium
CATGGAAATTACTGTGAAAAATAGAATTTTTCACTTATTTATGCATAGCACAAGTAAGATCTGCACTATGCATGGCGATTAGATTGAAAAAATAAAGGTTTTTCAATCTTCAAAGCCTGTCGCAAAATTTAACTTTACAATCCAAATCAAAGCAGTTAACTGATAACAATTTATTCTGAGGTTATTTTACGGTAAAAAGAGAAAAAAAGAAAGAGGGAAAATAATATTTTAATAAAAAATAGTTGTTATTTAATTAATTTATCCTTCTGATGGTTAGATTTGAGTAAGAAAAAGGAGTGTTGCCGAACAACACTCCCTGCATGATTAATAATTGGATTTATGAATCTCAAAGTAGCTTTGAGGATGCTTGCACACCGGACACGTATCGGGTGCCTTCTTTACCCCCACAACGATGTGACCGCAGTTGCGGCATTCCCAAATCTGCACATCACATTTCTCAAATACCTGAGCGGTTTCCACATTTTTCAGAAGTGCACGATAACGTTCCTCATGTGCTTTTTCAATAGCTCCAACACCGCGGAACTGCTCTGCTAAAGCAGTAAAGCCTTCTTCTTCAGCCTCTTTGGCCATACGATCATACATATCTGTCCATTCTGCGTTCTCACCTTCGGCTGCGTGGAGCAGATTCTCAGCAGTATCGCCTACCTGGCCAAGAGCCTTGAACCATAATTTAGCATGTTCCTTTTCATTGTTGGCAGTCTCCTCAAAAATAGCTGCAATCTGCTGGAACCCCTGTTTTTTAGCGACAGAAGCAAAATAAGTATACTTGTTTCTGGCCATTGATTCCCCCGCAAACGCTTCCCACAGGTTTTTCTCTGTTTTGGTACCTGCATAAGGATTGTTCCCCATAATCTTTTCCTCCATTCTTTTCTTATCCTAATTTATTCTAGTAAAAAGGTATTTTTCCTTTTTTCTATTTTATTGGCTTAGTTTTGACAAAAATTAACCGGAAACTTTTTTGCGACGGTTTTGTCTGTGTCTATCGCAGCCCCCGCAATCACAAAACTCCTCCTTACCATCACAGAGAAGATACTGGCCGCCTTCAATTTTCAATGAGCGTCCCTCCACAAGAGCCAGTGCAATTTTATGGCGAGCCTGTGTATAAATCTGTTGTACAGTAGTCCGGGCCACTTTCATATATTCTCCGCATTCTTCCTGCGAAAAGCCTTCTTTATCAATAATACGTATCGTTTCATACTCATCTACGGTAAGCGTTAGAGGAGTATGTGTAGATACGGCATTGGAAGGACTAAATTCCACATAGCAAGGCAGTTGGCATACTTTTCTGGATTTCTGTGGTCTTGCCAAAAAAACACCTCCTAAAACGATTAACTACTTCGATTTTAATCCTATTTTCGACTGGTGTCAACAGGCAGGGGAAAGGTGGATTAAAGCTTGCAGCCGGTTAGCAGCTCATAGGCCTGCAGATATTTTTCAATCGTTTTTTCTACAATTTCCTGGGGCAAAGTCCAATTATGTCCCTGGTTTGCGGTAAGCCAGTCTCTGGCAAACTGTTTATCAAAGGAAGGCTGACCATGACCGGGCTCATATTCATCAGCAGGCCAGAAGCGGGAGCTGTCGGGGGTAAGCATCTCATCACCTAAAACGATATTGCCCTGCTCATCCAGACCAAACTCAAACTTTGTATCCGCAATGATGATACCCTTACTTAAAGCATAGTCCGCACATTTTTTGTACAAGGCAATGGTGTAGTCACGCAGCTTTGCGGCATATTCATGACCCTTGCCCGGAAAAGCCTTTTCCAAAAGCGCCATACTCTGTTCGTAGGAAATATTTTCATCATGATCCCCAATTTCAGCCTTGGTGGAAGGGGTATAGATAGGCTCCGGCAGCCGATCCGACTCTCTCAGGCCCTCCGGCAACCGGATACCACACACCGTTTTGTCCTGCTGATAGCTCTTCCAGCCGCTTCCTGAAAGATAGCCTCTGACAATACACTCCACCGGCAGCATATTCAGTTTTTTACACATCATACTGTTCCCATCAAACCGGGGCTGCCTGAAAAACTCCGGCATATCGTTTACGTTGGTAGAAATCATATGGTTGGGGACGATATCCTTAGTTAAATCAAACCAGAAACGGGAAATCTGGGTCAGTACAGTACCCTTTTTGGTTACAGCATTATTCAGAATAACATCAAAGCAGCTGATTCTGTCTGTGGCTACCATAATCAGACTGTCACCATTGTCATAAATCTCCCGTACTTTACCTTCTTTAATTGGCTTCATATTTACCTCCATTACCTATCTTCATTCTGAAGCATTTTACGCTGAGGAAGAACCTCGTTCTTTAAAGACCATAGTGCATTTAGCGTCTACTTTACTAGCTAACCAGATTTTTTGTAAAAATGCAATGGTCTTTGCCAAAAAAGATTGAAAAACAGACTGTTCTTTTCCCATAAATATGGTATGATTTAATCATACTTAAGGAGGAATTTAAGGATGTTAGAAACAGGAACAAAGGCTCCGGATTTTTCACTTCCGGATCAAAACGGTGTGATGCACACCTTAAAAGAATATGCGGGGAAGAAGGTAATTTTATATTTTTATCCTAAGGATAATACGCCAGGCTGTACAAAGCAGGCCTGTGGCTTCAGTGAACGTGGCCCCCAATTTGCAAAGAAGGGGGCAGTAGTGATTGGAATCAGTAAGGACTCAGTAGCCAGCCACAAACGCTTTGAGGAGAAATTTGGTCTTGACTTTACCTTATTGGCAGATCCCGGGTTAGAGGCAATTAAAGCCTATGATGTATGGCAGGAAAAGAAGCTTTACGGCAAAGTTTCCATGGGAGTTGTCCGGACCACTTATTTAATTGATGAAGAAGGGATGATTGTGAAGGTCCTGGATAAGGTAAAAGCAGCGGATAATCCGGAACAGATGCTTAAGGAGTTGGGATAAAGGTATGCGAATCATCATTTCTCCGGCAAAAAAAATGAATCATGACAGCGATACCCTGGAGGCCATAGGAAAACCCGTATTCTTACACGAAACGGAAAAGATTTTAGCATGGCTGCAAAAGCGAAGCCCTGAAGAACTGCAAAAGCTGTGGGGCTGTAATGAGGCTATAGCTGCTCAAAATATCCGCCGTATTGAAGGGATGGAGCTGGATAAAAATCTGACACCGGCCATTCTTTCCTATGAAGGAATCCAGTATCGGTACATGGCACCGGCAGTCTTTGAAGAAAAAATGTTGGCCTATGTGCAGGAGCACCTGCGTATTCTCTCCGGCTTCTACGGAGTAGTAAAGCCCATGGATGGGGTTACGCCCTATCGGTTGGAAATGCAGGCCAAAGCCCATATTGAGGGAACCACAAATCTATATGCCTTTTGGGGAAGAAAGCTCTATGAGGAGGTAATGGGAGAGGACAGAACTGTTTTGAACCTGGCCTCCAAAGAATATTCTCAGTGCGTGGAAAAGTATCTGCAGCCGGGGGATACGTTTATTACCTGTGTGTTTGGAGAGTTTTCCGGTGAAAAGATAGTACAAAAAGGTACCTATGCCAAAATGGCAAGAGGGGAGATGGTACGCTTTATGGCAGAAAAAGGAATGACGACACCGGAGCAGGTTAAGGAATTTGACCGCTTGGATTACCGCTTTCATGAAGAATTATCCGGGGAGCGGGAATTTGTTTTTATTCGAGCCAAATAAACCGGAGAAGAATGGAAAAGATATAGGTAAAGAACTTGTAATAAAGGCTGTATAAACAGTCGGTAAGAGGTAAGGATGACAAAAAAAGAGAGAAGACAGAAATTCTGGAAAGCAGTACAGATGGAATTGACAGAAAACCGCAGTACCTTTCTGGTATTCAGTGGAATGCGGGTAGTAGTTATTATTATGATGGTTTTGCAGTTTTTTAACCATAATTATGAAAATGTGTTTCTCTGTCTGCTAACTCTGGGACTGATGCTGATGCCAAGTATTTTGCAGGTTACTTTTAAAGTAGAGTTCCCCTCTACCCTGGAGATTATTATTTTGGGATTTATTTTTGCCGCAGAAATTCTGGGGGAAATACAGTCCTTTTATATTCATTTTCCTTATTGGGATACGATTTTACACACCCTTAATGGGTTTTTG